>JAFGDY010000101.1 GCA_016931895.1 Anaerolineae bacterium | reverse complement strand
CTGTCCGGCGGTTGGAAACAGCGCCTGGCCCTGGGCGTGGCCATCATCCACGAGCCGGAAGTACTGTTCCTTGACGAGCCGACTGCCGGGGTTGATCCTATCTCGCGCCGCGCTTTCTGGGAATTGATCTACGAGTTGGCCGAAGAAGGCACCACCATCCTGGTGACCACCCACTACATGGACGAGGCCGAACACTGTCAAAACCTTGTTTTTATTCAACGCGGCAACCTGGTGGCCAAAGGCTCGCCCGCAGTGATCAAGGTGGAACAGATGCACGGCGACGTGATCGAAATTGATTGCGACGATGCCAGCCAGGCGGTGCCCCTGCTGCGAGAACTCAATGTTTTTGAAGAGGTGGCGCTGTATGGCGCGCTCATCCACGTGGTTACCAACAATCCGGCAGAACACATTCCCTTGATTGAAAAGACCCTCACCGAGCATGGCCTAACTGTCACCTCAGTAGAGCGAATCGCCCCCTCGCTGGAAGACGTTTTCATCTCCAGCGCCCGCGAGGCAGAAAAAACAATGGGACGATAATTGTTAATGGTGAATTGTGAATTATTAATTGTGAATTGAAACTTGTTAGAGGTAAACCATGAAACACAGAATAGTACCAATTATTATCATTTTAATCATCATCGGCGCGGCAGCCGGGGGGTATTGGTATTTCAGCCAAAACCCTGCCGAATTCACCAGACTCCAGGTTGAATTGGGCTTGCTGACAGAAACCGAAGCCAGCGGCATCCATAGCGCTTCTGGTTTTATTGAAGCCGAAGAAATCAGCGCCGCCGCGGAAATCGGGGGGCGCATTACCCGCATCGCCGTGGCTGAGGGCGACTTTGTGGAAGCCGGCCAGGTTTTGGTTGAGTTGGATACGGCTCTGCTAGAAACGGAGTTAGCCCAAGCTAAAGCCAAAATAGAAACGGCTAACGCCCAACTGGACCAAATCAATGCCGGCATCCGCGCTGAAGAAATTGCCAAAGCCGAAGCCGCGGTGGCGGTGGCAGAAGCCAAGGCAGAGGCAGCCCACGTAGCCTGGGCAGACGCCATCATGCTGCGCGACAACCCCCAAGAGTTGGATATGCAAATTGATGCGGCTAAAACCGCCCTGGAACTGGCCGAACTCAAAATAGCTTACGCCATCCCCCTGAAAAACGCTGCCGAAGCATTGTATGCCTTGGGCGAGCAAGGCTGGCAGACAGCCCAAGAAGGCATTGATTGGTCTGTTAAACTGCCTACTGGCAACAAAAAAAGTGGGCACTACACCTTCCCCGAAGGTTTCAAACAAGATGCCAGTATGGCCTGGAATCTGGCCGGGGCCGACCAGTGGCAAGCCTGGGTGGATTTGAACAGCGCGGTTGTTGAACGTGACGACGCCGAAACTGCCCTAAACGATTTGATCCGTCTGCGTAATGACCCCCAGGAAGCCCAGATTCAGGTTGATCAAGCCGAAGCCGCCTATGAGGCCGCCCTGGCCGAGGTTGGGGTAGCCCAGGCCCAACTGGAAATGCTCAAGGCCGGCGCTCGACCCGAACAAGTGGCCGTGGCCGAAGCCCAGGTGCAACAAACAGAAGCCGCCCTGGCCTCTTTAGGGGTGCAGTATGATAAACATACCCTGCTTGCGCCTGCCGCCGGCTGGGTGGTCAAAAAAGTGGCTCATGAGGGCGAGATGGCTGTGCCGGGCATGTCGCTATTGACCCTGGCGGATTTAACCAACGTTACCTTAACGGTGTATGTGCCCGAGCCGGATATTGGCAAACTGTCGTTGGGGCAAAAGGTGGAGGTTTTTGTCGACTCCTTCCCCGGTGAAGCCTTTACCGGCCACATCACCTACATCAGCGACGAAGCCGAATTCACCCCCAAAAACGTGCAGACCAAAGAGGAACGGGTCAACACAGTTTTTGCCGTCAAAATAAAGCTAGACAACCCGGACCAACGGCTGAAACCCGGCATGCCCGCCGACGCCGTTCTTTCCAGGGGGCAACCTGAACTCTAACCCTTAACGCAGCAACAAGGAAATTCTCCACTTCCTTAAAAAAACGAGGTGAAACCATGAAACGCATTATTCCCATCATCATCATTCTGGCCGCCCTTGGCGCCGGCTATTGGTGGTACACCAATAGCCAACCCATTGCCGCCGCTCTGGAACCAACCGCGGAACCGCCGCTGGTTGGCTCCGGCTCCATTGAGGCTGAAACGGTGGCCATTACCGCCGAGTTAGGCGGGCGCATCCTGGAACTCCTGGCCGATGAAGGTGACGAGGTGACCGCAGGCCAGATTTTGATTGAGTTGGATAAATCTGACTTGCTGGCGCAACAGCTTCAATTGGAAGCGACCCTGAGCACGGCCAAAGCCAACCTGGAATCGGTGGCCGCCCCGGCCCGGCCGGAGGATATTGCCGTAGCCCAGGCTCAACTCAAACAAGCCGGAGTAACCCGGGACGGATTAAAAATAGTATGGGAAACCGTGGCCAAGCTGGCCAATGACCCGCTTGAACTGGAAGCCCAGATCAACCTGGCCCAGGCTCGTGTGACCGAGGCGGAAAAGGGCCTGGAAATGGCCCAGGTCAATCTGAAACGTGCCGAGATTCAAGCCGAAGCCGCCGGCCGCAACCAAAGCGATCATATCGCCCTGGTCCAGAACGACGTGGCCCAATACCAGTTGCAAGCCGCGCAAATAGGGATAAAAATAGCCGAAGTGTCTCTGACCGGAGCCAAACAGCAGGTAGAACATTTGATACGGATGCGCGACGAACCGCTCTTCCTCATCACCCAGACCAATGCCGCCGAAGCCGCTTACAAACAGGCCGAAGCCGCCGTGCAGGCCGCTCAAGCAAATCTGACGGCAGTGGAGGCCGACCCAACCCCGGAAGACATTGCTGTGGCCAAAGCCCAGGTGCGTGAGGCTGAAACCGCTATGGCTGCCGTGCAAGTGCAATTGGACAAACAGATCCTGACCGCGCCCCGCGACGGCTTGATCAGCCAGAAACTGGTCAATCCCGGCGAACTGGCTGCGCCCGGCGCCATCCTGATGGAGTTGAGCGACATTGACACCGTTGACCTGACCGTGTACATTCCCGAAACCCGCATTGGCCAGGTTCACATTGGGCAAGAGGCTGTGGTTTATGTTGACGCCTATCCCGGTGAAACGTTTAAGGGCCAGGTCAGTTTTATTGCCCACGAGGCCGAGTTCACCCCGCGCAACGTGCAAACGCAGGAAGAGCGGGTCAATTTGGTTTTTGCCGTCAAAATCACCCTAAACAATCCTGACCATCTTTTGAAGCCGGGCATGCCGGCTGATGCGGAGATTGGGCGGAATTAAAAGGGTGTGTTTCAAATCAGTTGAAGGAGTGCAGAATTCATTCTGCCTCTGCCAAAAAGCGGAATAAATTCCGCACTCCAGGGGTAGT
>JAFGDY010000100.1 GCA_016931895.1 Anaerolineae bacterium | reverse complement strand
TTTCGGCAACAGGCGACAGGATAATCTCTTCTTCTATTACCTCTGTTTCCTCCACCAGCCAAGCCGGCAACTCTTCCTCCCCGGTTTCAACCTCCGCCGGGGTTTCGGCAACAGGCATTGGCGGAACAATCTCTTCTTCTGCCTCCGTTTCCTCCACCAGCCAGGCCGGCAACTCTTCCTCCTCAACTTCAACTTCCGGCGTAGCGGCTACCATTGGTTCAGCAGCCGGCTCCGGCGCCAAAGTTTCAACAACTTCCAGGGTTTCAGTTTCTTCTTCAAACTCTTGCAGCCAATCAGGCAGGCCCTCTTCGTCTACCAAACCTTCCTCTAGGCTTACCGGCGCAGCAGGGGGCGGGGCCGAAGGCTCGGCGGCCATAGGTTCGGGCGGCTCGCTCGGCGTTTCCTGGAGCCAGTCGGGTAACTCTTCTTCTATCAGAATCGCTTCCTCTTCACCACCCGGCTCTGAAGGCTCAAACGGTTCGCCCTCTTCCATTTCAACTTCTTGCAGCCAATCAGGAAGCTCTTCGTCGCTGGGGCCGCCGCCCGCCATTGCGGCCAAATCAAACCTACCTGGAATTTCTTCTTCACCCTGGGCCGCTTTTAACCAATCGGGCAAATCTTCTTCATTAATCTCAGCGGAATCCGGAAAAGCTGCCGCCGCTTCAACTTCGGTGGGAAAACCCGCTTCAGCAGGTTCTTCTGCTTGCACTTCCCTTAGCCAATCAGGCAAATCCTCATCTTCCTCAGCAGACATTTCAGGACCGGGTTCCGGCGCTGTTACGGCCATTTCCGGCTCTTCGGGTTCGGTAAACCCAAATTCATCCTCGTTTGCTTCAGCGCTTTGCAGCCAGTCGGGCAATTCCTCACCGGCTGCCTGTGGTTGAGCCTCATCCCGGTCTGCCTCTCGCAGCCAATCCGGCGACTCGTTTACCGCTTCCATTTCTACCCGAATTTCAGCCGAAACAGCTCCGCCGGAAACTTCTTCCTCCGTTACTCCTTGCAACCAATCCGGCAGATCTTCTTCCACAATCATCTTATCATCATCATCATCGTCACCCATAGCCGCCGGAACAGGTTCTGGTTCAGTGGTTGGGGGAGAAGCAGGCGAAGTTGGAGTCGCAGGAACGGCTTCATCTGCCGAAAAATCTTGCAGCCAATTCGGCAAATCCTCTTCTTCTTCCACCTGGTCATCCACAGGTTCAAAGATGGGGAAAGATGGGGCAGGGGTTGGCCCTGGAACGGGTGGTGTGGTCGAAGGAACCGTTTCATCTGCCGATAAATCTTGCAGCCAATCCGGCAAATCCTCCTCCACTAAAGTCGTCTGCTCCTCATCGGCTGCAACCATAGGTTCAGCCCTGGCAAAATCTTCTGTCCAGGCCGGTTCCGGCGATTCTTCTGCCGGTATTTCGGCGGCAGCAGGCTCGCCGGAGAGGTCTTGCAACCAATCCGGCAGGTCTTCCGCCACCACCATTTTATCCTCATCATCAACCATCTCAACCGGTTCCGGCGCAGGAGGCTCCGGGGCCGGTGCTGGCGGAGGCGGGGGAGGGGACTCAACGGGCGCCGGCGGCGGTTGAGGCTTTGGCGCAGGGGGGGGGCAGGCGACGGTTCGAGCGAATCATCGAGCTTCTTTCTAACCAATTCATCATCAGAGGTAGAAATCATCCAATCTCTGGCCGACATCCCTTCCGCTTCTGAGGGACGTTCTTCAGCCACCGAGCCTAGATCAATACCTTCTTCAGCCAGAAGTCGTTCCAGATCCGACATACCATCGTCAGCCGACATTGCTCCAGAGCTGGCCTCTGATTCCATTACGGTTTCTTCCTCACTTTCCGAGGGTGTGCTGCCCTGCCCGGCCCGAATACTCTGTAGCCAATCGGGAACGCTGTTTTCATCCAGGGTGCTGCCACTCGACGAAGCAGCCACCCTCAACCAATCGGGCAATGGGCCATCAACTGGTGATTCAATTTCAGGTTCACCTGAATCATTTTCAGGCGGCACATCTGATAAATCACTCATAAAATTTGCGCTTTGGTGATAACACTGGGGTACTACAGACTTGACCAATAATGTTTAACAAAACCACAATGTCAAGCAACTCACCATAATATATTATGCCGCCCGATAATGTATCGTCTTGTACCCTACAAACCACGCTAGAAATACTGCTTAACTTGGCATAATCCTAGATAAGATTATAACATACCTTTTTTTACATTACAAGATTAGTTTCAAAAATACATAACATAATCGAAAATCTACCGGCCCGTTTATTCCTACCAGACCGGATATACTCCATTGACGCAAATTAAAGACTGCTCTATAATTACGCCCCACCAACAAAAAAGGTAAAAACACTATGCCAACCGTAGCCTTTCAAGGCATCAAAGGCGCTTATTCCGAAAGCGCCATCTACCAGTTTTTTGGCGCAGACACTAAAACTGCCGCCCGTAAATCTCTGGCCGGAATTTTTGAAGCAGTGGAAAGAGGACAAGCCGATTTGGGCATGCTGCCCGTGGAAAACGCCTTAACCGGCTCCATTCCCCTGGCCTATGAACTATTGATGGAACGCGACCTGCGCATCCGGGCCGAGGTTATCTTACACATCCAACACACCCTGATGGCCGCTCCAGGCGTTAAGCTGGCGGCCCTAAAACGGGTTCGCTCTACCCTCGCCTCGCTCAATCAGTGTGAAAAGTTCATTAACCGCCACAACCTGGAACCAGAAACTTCTTTTGACACCGCCGGCAGCGCCCGTGATTTAGCCCATCATCCCCAGGCCGACCTGGGCGTGATTGCCAGTAAACTGGCGGCCAAAATCTACAAATTGGACGTTCTGGAAGAGGCCATCGAAGACACCCCCTTCAACTACACCCGCTTTTTTGTGCTGGGCAGCGAAGACCCGCCCCGCGCCCAACGCAACAAAACGTCGCTCATTTTCAGCGCCCGCCACCTGCCCGGCTCGCTTTATCACTGCCTGGGTGAATTTGCCGAGCGCAACATCAACCTGACCAAAATCGAATCCCGCCCGCGCCGGAATCGCCCCTGGCAATATCTCTTTTATCTGGATTTTGAGGGCCACTGGCAAGACCCGGCGGCAGAGGCGGCGCTGCTGGGCTTACTGCGCCGGGCCGGTTTTGTCAAAATGCTCGGCTCCTACCCGCAGGCCACCACTCCTCACCCCGATATAAAAGAAGCCCCCACCATTGCCGACAGCGCAGAGGGCGGGATAAGCGGATGATTATCATTATGGACCCCGAGGCGACCCCGTTTGAAATAGATAACGTGGTGGCCCATGTTGAAGCCAAAGGTTGGCAAACGCGCCTCTCGCGCGGTTCCGGCGAAACCATCATCGGCTTGCAGGGTCAGGGTCAACCCGTTGATCCCTTTTATCTGGGCCAACTGCCCGGCGTGCGCGATACCATGGCTATTACCCAACAATTTAAACTGGCCAGCCGCGCCTTTCAGCCGGAAGATACTACCTTCATCATCGGCGACGTGACCGTTGGCGGCAAACAACTGGCGATTATGGCCGGGCCGTGCAGCGTTGAAAGCCGGGAACAATTACTGGAAACGGCCTACGCCGTCAAAAAGGCCGGAGCCACCTTTTTGCGAGGCGGGGCCTATAAACCCCGCAGCTCGCCCTATAGTTTCCAGGGCATGGGCGAAGCCGGCCTCAAACTCCTGGCCGAAGCCCGCGAGGCCACCGGCCTACCGGTGGTCACCGAAGTGATGTCGCCCACCAGAGTAGCCCTGGTGGCCGTTTATGCCGACGTGCTACAAATTGGGGCGCGTAATATGCAAAACTTTGACCTGCTGAACGCGGTGGGTCGGGCGCACAAGCCGGTGCTGCTCAAACGCGGCCTGTCGGCCACCATTGAAGATTTGCTCATGGCCGCCGAGTACATCCTGGCCCACGGCAACAGCCGGGTGATGCTCTGCGAGCGAGGTATTCGCACCTTTGACAACAAATACGCCCGCAATACCTTTGACATCAACGCTATTCCCCTGCTCAAAGAATTGACCCATCTCCCCGTTATTGCCGATCCCAGCCACGCCATTGGCGTGCGCCGGCACGTTACGGCCATCACCCTGGCCGGTGTGGCGGCCGGCGCCGACGGCCTCATCATCGAAACCCACCCCGACCCCGACCATGCCGCCTCTGATGGAGCGCAATCGCTCACCCTGCCTGAGTTTGCCCAACTTATGCCCCAGGTTAAGGCAATGGCCCAGGCCGTAGACCGGACGGTTTGAGGTTGACTCACGCTATCCTTCATGCTACAATATTTTCAATAAGTTCTGAATTTTTGAAACCCCCAGATTGATAATGAGCGACTTCGACCGCGTCAGAGAAAAATTTATTTTGCATTGGGGTGAGATGGGTTCACTATGGGGCATCAACCGCACTATGGCCCAAATTCATGCCCTGCTCTACATCTCGCCGGAGCCGCTTTCGGCCAACGCTATTATGGAGGAACTACAAATCAGCCGGGGGAATGTGAGCATGGCCCTGCGGGAACTTATTGCCTGGGGCATTGTCAGCCGGGTACACATAAAGGGCGAGCGCCGCGAGTTTTACATCACCGAAAAAGACGTTTGGAAAATGTTCCGCATCATTGCCCGCGAGCGCAAAAAACGAGAGGTTGATCCCACCATCAAGGTTCTAAGCGACAGCGTGGCCGACTTGAACCAATTACCAGATTCAGACGGCCAATACGAAAGAGCACAACTTAAAAATCTGCTTGACTTTTTTGAAACAGGCGTTGAGGTTTTTGAAAAATTGGAAGGGCAAAACCCGCAAAGCATCATCAAACTTTTAGGCAAAGCCTTGGGCCTAAAGCGATCAATCTCATAGTTACTCTTTTTTTGTTCATATTTTTCAACTTTTTCTGAAAGATATGAACCATGAACAGGAGACACCCATGAAAAAAGGAAATATTGGCCGTCGTTGGATATGGATTGCGGGAATATTGATGATTGTATAAAGGAGCATGCGGATGACGGTAAAGTCACAAACCGGATTTTTTCCGGCTCTATTGGACAATCGGCATTATTCGGGCACTATGTCAACCCTGCTTTACAATTGGCCGGTTTTTGCCAGCATATTTTTTTTTGGCGTGGTCATGTTGGCCATCAGTTTTTTGCTCTCTTCATGGTGGAGTTGGCTCTGCCTGATATGCGGCCTGGGAGCGCTGGCCGTTATCGGCAATGTTCTGGCCGCTACTTATGTAGTGTATGATTGGGGCGATAAACGCGAATACGATCGCCTGGCCGAGTTGGGCCACCTGGAACAGGCCAATGTGGTTATTGACGTTACCTGCGGCAAACTGCGCGGCACGCGGGGGTTGCTCTCCCGCTTTAGGGGGGGCCATTATTTTTTGATTGACATTTATCACCCTCAAAAAATGACCGAAGCCGCCCTGCGCCGGGCCAGGGAAATGGAACCGCCCCTGGAAACCACACACCGTATCTATCACCGCCCCAGCCAGGCTAACCGTCTCCCCCTCCCTCATAACTGGGCTGATGTTGTTTATTGCAATTTTTGTCTACACGAAATACGTGACTCTGCCGACCGTAACGCTATCTTTGCCGAATTCGCCCGCATCCTCAAACCCGAAGGTCGCCTGCTGCTGGCCGAACACAGTCTGGACCTGGCCAATTTCCTGGCTTTTGGCCCTGGCTCGTTCAGCTTCTTTTCCGCCGATACCTGGCGCCAACATCTGGCCACAGCCGCCCTCAATATTCATCACCACGAGCGTTGGCGAGGACTGGTCCATTTATGGGTGGCCGGGCGTAACCCGAGAAACGACAAGAGCAGCGACGAATGACCAACAACGAACGACCAGTAGGTAACAGTCATTTGGTTGTTCGTCGTTGGTCATTCGTCGTTGGTCATTACCCCGATTTACTGTGCCTTTTCTGTCATTCCTCTGTCACACATCTGCCTCAAAACTGCTTGACGTAACCTGTAGTTTCTGTTAAGCTGTTAATACTGCGGCACAGGCAAAATGCCACTGTGCCCTAACGAGTTCCGCTGGATGTTACCGACAAACAATCATGTCTGCCCGCATTTTGATCGTTGACGACGAACCCCCCATTGTGAACATGCTGGCCTACAATCTCAAACGGGCCAACTACGAAGTACTCATTGCTTGGGACGGCGAGGAGGCTTTACGGCAGGCCCGGCAGGAACAGCCTGATTTGATCATTTTGGATCTGATGCTGCCCAAGCTGGACGGCTTGGACGTGTGCCGCGCTCTGCGCCAGGAGCGGGACGTACCCATCATTATGCTCACCGCCCGCGACGACGAAGTAGACCGGGTGGTGGGCCTGGAATTGGGCGCCGACGATTACGTGGTCAAGCCCTTCAGCGTGCGCGAGTTGATGGCGCGAGTCAAAAACGTGTTACGCCGGGCCAATCCGCCGGCCCCAGCGCCCAATGTGATTCGAGTGGGTAACTTGACCGTAGACCTGTCTCGCGGTGAAGCCCATTGGCACAATGTTGCCCTAAATCTGACCACTCTGGAGTTACGCCTGTTGCACACCCTGGCCCTGCATCCCGGCCAGGTCTTGAGCCGGGAGCAATTGCTGGAGCAAGTTTGGGGCTACAATTATTATGGCGATCTGCGGGCCGTAGACGCCGCCATCAAACGGCTACGAGCACGACTACGTGAAGCCACCCCTGATACCGAAATAATCGTCACGGTCCGGGGAATGGGATATAAATTATCGGCATAGCAAAATTATCCTGAGTCTTGAGAAAGTCTGCCGGGTTTCCTGATAGCCCTCTATTCCAATAGGCTACCAAAATTAGTGAAAGGATGAGGAAAGAACAATGAACTGCTACAGGCAATTAATGGTAGGGTTAGTCAAATGAAACCAACAAAAAAGATTTTGCCGGTACCCGGCCAGATTATTGCGCCGAGTTTGACCTTCCTCATCGCCCTAAGCCTGATGGCAAGACCATGTTTTCCAGTATTCGCGTCCGGCTAACCCTCAGTCACCTCCTGGTGATCGTTCTGGCAATGGGGCTGTCGGGTTTTTTGCTGCTCTCCTTTCTGGAGCGCTATTTTATGCAAGCCATGGAAGATAGTCTCATCGCCCAGGCCCGGATTACGGCCCAGGCCCTTATCCCCGGCGCCGGCCTCGGGGGGCCGCCGGTTGAGGCGCAAGCGCCCGCCTACAATGCTATCCAACAACAGCGGGTGGGAAACCTGGCCCTGCAAACCCAGAACGTGGCCCCGCCTCTGGGCGATCTCCCTTTGGATATGAACGATCTGACCGATGCTTCCCTTGAACTCAGCACCCTGCTCGACACTCACATTCGGCTTTTGGATACCCAGGGGGTGGTGCTGGTTGACTCCCAACTGGCCAGGCAGGGTGAAAATATGCAGGCCGACCCGCTGGTGGAACAAGCCCTGGCCGGGCAGTACGCCAGCCGCACCGACCCGGCCGGGCTGAGACAAGCAGCCGCTATGCATCTAGCTATGCCGGTGCTGGTCGAGGGCAAGCTGGTGGGAGTGGTGTATCTGAGCCAGACCCTGAGCGACGTGACGGCGGTGCTGCGCGACCTACGCCTCCGCTGGCTGCTGGCCACCGGCATTGCCCTGGTGCTGTCGGGCCTGGGAGGATTGCTGTTGTCCCAAGCCATCGCCAACCCCCTGCGCCGGTTGACCGAAGCAGCCGGAGCGGTGGCCCAGGGTCAGCTTGACCAACAAGTGCCGGTGAAATCCCGCGATGAGTTGGGACGGCTCAGTCAAACTTTCAATGAAATGACCACCCGGCTGAAGGCCGCCCGCCAGATGCAAATTGACATAGTGGCCAACGTGTCTCACGAATTACGCACACCCTTGACCTCCATCAAAGGATACCTGGAAACGCTGTGCGGCGGCGCAGTGGATGATCCCGAGGTGCGCGATTCCTTTTTGGAAACGGCCGAGAACCAAACCGACCGGCTCATCCGGCTGGTCAAAGATTTACTGCTGCTGTCGCGGGTGGATTCGGAAACCCTGAATCTACAAAAAAGGCCAACCGGCATGGTCGAATTGGTGCAGGGGGTGGTGGACCGCCTAAACTTTCAGGCTGAAACGCGGGCCTTGACACTGCAAGTAAAAGCCACGCCCGGCTGCCCGGCCATAGAGCTTGACCCGGACCGGATTGAACAAGTCTTGGTCAATCTCCTGGACAACGCCATCAAATACTCCCGCCCCGGCGGGCAGGTGACGGTCAAGGTGAAAGGTCAACAAAATCAATCAGTTCTGGTGCAGGTGCAAGACAACGGCATCGGCATTGCCGCCGTAGACCTGGCCCGCCTTGGCGAGCGATTCTACCGCGCCGACAAAGCCCGCTCTCGCGCCGAAGGCGGCAGCGGTCTGGGTCTGGCCATTGCTCGCTCGCTGGTGGAGGCGCATGGGGGTCAATTAAGGGTGGAAAGTGAGGAGGAGCAAGGCACAGTGGTGAGCTTTAGCCTGCCTGCTCGATAAAACGGTCAGCCCTATGAAAATCGCCCTTATTGGAGACGTTCATGCCAATCTACCCGCCCTGGAAACCGTGCTAAACCACGCCCACCAACAGGGCAGCGAGGCCATCTGGAATATTGGCGACTGGGTTGGCTATAATGCCTTTCCCAACCAAGTAATCCAACGGCTCCGGCAGGAACACGCGGTTAGCATTGTGGGCAACTACGACCTCAAAGTACTCAAATTTAAACAGAAAAAAGATAAGTGGCGGCACACCAAACGCCCCGAAAAATATCTGGCCTTCAAGTGGGCATATCAAAATCTCAGCAAAGAACACCGGGCCTATCTTCGCTCGTTGCCCCAAGAAATACGGCTGACCGTAGCCGGTTGGCCCGTTCTGTTGACCCACGGCAGCCCCGCCTCCAATAACGAAGCCATCACCGCCGCTACCCCGGAAGCCCGCCTGCACGAATTGGCGCAAATGGCCCAGGCTGAAGTTATTATCTGCGGCCACTCACACCGGCCTTGTGTGCGCCGGGTGGATAAGGTATGGTTCATCAACACCGGCAGCGTGGGCCGGCCTGACGATGGCGACCCGCGGGCTACCTACGCCATTTTACAACTTGAGCCGGATTCTTTGCAGGTACGGCATTATCGGTTGGCCTACGATGTGGATAAAGCGGTTGAGGCAATTCGTTACTGTGGTCTTCCCGCCGTATTTGGGGAAATGCTCCGACAGGGGCGGAATTTGGATGAGGTGTTGGCCCGGCAGAATCTTTGATGATGATAAATGGTTTGAGGTTGGCGCGGGAATTTATTGGGGGCTGTCCGATAAATAATCAAGGGGATTGACCCGCTCGCCTTTGACCCGAACTTCAAAATGAACATGCGGACCGGTTGAGCGGCCGGTGCTGCCCACTTCGCCAATGGGGTCGCCGCGGGCAACAAAGCCAGATTGGAGGAAAGTGCCCTTGAGATGGCTATACCAGGTCTCTAACCCCTCACCATGGTCTATAATGAGGGTGTAACCGTAGCCCGTTTCGGCCCAACGGGCATAAATCACTTCGCCATCGTCTGCAGCGTAAACCGTTGTGCCGTAGGGACCGCCCAAGTCAATGGCCAGGTGGTCTGCATGAAATCCCTGGGTGATGGGGCCAACCAGGGGCCAGGCCAGGGGCGAGTCAGGCGACAGCGACGGTTTGGGTATATCCAGTTCTTTCCGGCCATAAGGGACAATGACCCCCTGGCCGGATTCTAACTCATAGGGAGCATAAAGAGCATTGGGGGGATAATGGGTAATATCCTCTTTAGACACGCCGTAACGGGCGGCAATGTCCTCAACCGTGTCGCCGGCGGCTACCCGGTGATAAACACCCTGCACCGGCAAAATGAGTAGTTCCGCGCCCAGCGGAACCACATCGGGATTGCGTTCCAAATCCGGGTTAGACCAGCGCAGGGTATCAACGTCCAGTTCAAATTGAGCGGCAATACTCCACAGCGTATCCCCTTCTTGCACGGTATAGGTGACTATTTTGGCCCGTCCGCCAACGTTGGGCCAGGGGATTTCGTCATCCACGGCGGCCTCTTGGTAGAGATCAGCCGTATAGGCCTGGGTTTGGGGCGTAGCGGTTGGGGCAATAGAAGGCAAATTCATCACCGGCTGGGACCGGACGGTATCAGGCGTGGTCAAGGCTGATTCTGGCGGCAATGGCGCGGCAGCCGGCAACAGGGTCTCCGGCCCGGCCTGTTGCTCCAGCCTGGCCGTGACTGCTTCAGGCAACCAGCCTTGCTGCCAGGCTATCAGGCCAATGAGCATTAAAACGGCAAAAACCAGTAATATCCCACGCCCGCGCCGTTGGCGGCGCGGGCCAATATACAAATCCAAACGCACAACTCCTTCCTTGGGCCAGTAATTATACCACCAAAATTACTCCTGGCCCAATGCCTTGGCCACAGCCGCCGCCCGGCTATCCACCTCAAGTTTGGCAAAAATACTCTGCACGTGCTTTTTAACCGTGTTGACGCTGACGATTAAAGTGTCGGCAATCTCTTTGTTGGTTTGGCCCTGGATCAACAGGGTCAACACCTCGCGCTCGCGTTCACTTAAATTGTAGGCTTGTTTTAACTGGGCTACGCCTTTGGCGTTTTGAATGGCAATGGCGGCGTGATTGGCCAGGCAGGTCAACAGCTTTTTATCCCAATCAGAAAAATCCCGGCGCTGAGAGGTGTAAAGGCTAAAACTTCCCAGTGCGTGTTCAGGTTCGCCGGGCATTAACATGGGCACCACAATGGCCGAGACCCAGCCCTGTTCAACAGCCAACTCTTGGTGCTTAAAATCAGGATGAACGCGCACATCGTCAACGGTAATGGGGCGATGAAGCCGGATAGCCTGGCCAGTAAAACTATCGTTGAGCGGCAGGCGTTTGGCCCGTCGCTCGCCCTGAGTGGATTGGTGCAACACCAGGGTTCTGGGATCAGACGTGGTCCAGATTGAGCCAACCGAGGTGTTAATCAAGTCACAGGCCCGGTCGAGAATCAATTTTAATAATTCTTCCTCATTGGCGGTCAGGAGAACCTCGGCAATTTCCTGCATGGCGTCCAACAAACGCATCTCTTGTAAAGCCACCACTACCTGAGTAGCCAGAGCTTCCAAGAGATGCTGGTCGTCCTCGGTGAAGGCATTGGGCCGGGGACTTTCGATATTCAGCACGCCCTCAAGGGCCTCGCCGGCGCCAATGAGGGGCACGGCCAATTCGGCATGCATCTGCCGGTCGGCAGGCAGGGGGTGGTAAATGGCTTTCCAGGGCGAGTCTTGCAAATCCGGGATCAAGAGCGATTGCTTTTTGGTGGCTACCCAACCCATCACACTACGCTCGTTAACGGGCAAGGGCGATACATCGGCCAGCCCCTCTTTGCGTCCGGCCAGCGCCGCAATGAGTAACAAATCCTTTTCTTTGTCATACAATCTAAAACTACCGTATTGGGCGGCGGTAATATCCAGGCCAATATTTAAAATTTCCTGAAACGTTTCGGGCAGGTTGGTCCGGCTGCTAATCAACTGCGAAGCCCAACGTAACTTTTCCAGTTCTTTTACTTTGCGTTCCAGGGCGCGGGCCATCCCCCCCACTTGCCGGCCATGATAAATGGCCATGGTAGCCAGGTTGACAAAATTATCCAGGATAAGCAGTTCCGTTTCATTAAAACAACGTTTATCGCAACGATAAACATAAAGCAGGCCCATTACCTCATCGCCGACAAGCAGCGGATAACACACCAGAGATTGAGCGCCAGCTTGCCGCTTGGCGGGGTGGATGGATAGATCACGCTCTTCATAAGACAACACCCGGCGACGACGCCGAATAGCTCGCCCACCTAGTCCCTCTGGCCGCGGCGCATCGTCGGGGGAAGCGCCCGGCGGTTCGCCCGCCGCTACCCGCAGGTCAAAATCAGACCCCTGGTGAGCCTGGTCATAAACCCAAATTACCGCCGAGGCGTTAGGCTGGGCCTGGTTATCGTCGGCGCCCGCGGTTACCACCCGCACCGCATTTTGCACAATCAAACGCAGCGTAACGGTCAGGTCGTTGCCCATGCCTAATCGATTGATGCTTGTTTCAATCTCATTCAAGGCAGCCAGGGTTTTTATTAAGTTTGACTCATCCCAGGAATCCTTTTTTTGCACTTTACCTTCACCACAAAAGAATCTCTTCAAGATTCGCCTTTTAGAGATTTATTTTAGTCAAAAAAGAGTTTTTTACAACGAACAACCACCAGATGGGTGCGTCCAGAATTTAGGAAAGCACAGGGGGGAATTTGGGGGGATACCCCCCACATCCCCCAGTCCTCCTAAAATATCGGACAGACCCCCACCAGATGAAGTTGTAACAGGAGGAAGCAGACCGGGGCCAGTAAGGAGTAAAAAACAAGCCCTAAAGATTTCAGGCGAACCACTGGTTCATGCACCTTTAGGGCCTTCAAACATAGATCGTCGCTGCTAAATTACAAACGACAATCCAATCAGCACCACAAACATCAAAAGGGCGATCAAAACAATATTCCGCATCTCTTTATAAACGTAGGCGTATTCCTGGACAAAATCTACAATTTTGCGCTGCGTTGATTGGCCCACACCCATACCGGGAGTGGTCGCGTCAGTTATAGCCTGACCAGGGGCAGGTTCAACAGCCGGAGGAACAACTTGTTTTCGTTTTTCAGCCTGTTGCAGTCGGGTGCGACGTGAGCGTTTGGCCATTGGCAAATTCTCCTTTATAGGGTTTAAGAGTGAAGATTATACCACCCGGCCGGTTATTCAGCTAATTCACCAATCACAACCAGGCGGTGGGTATCTATGAGGTAAGGATAGCAGGTTTGCAGGGTGGCAACAGGGTTGGTGGTCGGCCACATCACTTCCACGTCGGTAGGCTCAATGATGCGCTTTTCTGTAGCCACATACCGAAACTTTTGCTCGCCGCTGTAAATAAAGTATTCATCGCCGGGTTCAAGCCGGTCCAGATGCCGGAATATCTCGCCAAAAATATCGTTGTGCGCCGCCAGGTACAGGTTGCCGCGTTCGCCCGGATTGGCGCTGCCCGGCAAATGGCCCACTCCCTTTTTTAAATCTTCCCAGGTAATATTGGCCACAATTGGCGCATCCACATTGATTTTAGGGATGACAATCCGGGTGGGCGGATTTGGCTTCTGTTCCACGGCTAGGGCTACTGCCGACGCCGGTCCAAGCGACGGCTGCACCCACTGCTGCAAATGCAGCGGCACATCCGGCGCGGCCCCGCCGGGTGAAGTGGGCGGGGAGTGACCGCCGGGCAATTGAGTCAACGAGACAGGCGGCGAAGCGGTTGGGGTGGGCGCGGCCTCGGCAGCCGCTCCATTCTGCTGGGCAATGGACACCTCGTCGTTCAATTCTCTGAGGTTGAAATAAGATATGACCAGTACCACCACCAGGCCAAGCACGGCCGTAACCTCCAGGGTCAGCAATAGTGTATCCGTAATTTTTTTGGAACGGGAACGTTCTGATCGCGCTTCTCTATTAAGGATTCTTGGCTTCTCTTTGTGGCCCGGCAAAGGCTGCACCACCGCTGCTTGGAAACCAGTTACGGCCACGGGCGTACTTTTCTGGGGGGTAGATGGGGTTGCGGATAAAGTTGGCGGCGTTGGGTCTTGTCCTACCAACGCCTGGTTCGCCGAGCAACCCGCCTGGGATAGACGTTGAAAGCGCTCTAAACGGACCTGCCGTTTTTTAATCAGCAACGTCTTTTCCAGTTCCTCAACGCTCAAATCTTCTAGCTTGCGTTTACCAAACATCCGCCACCCATTTTTCGATACAAAATATTATGTCATGTTATTGTAGAGTCTGACCGGCTGTTTGTCAAGCCCTCATTTTGACTCAACGCTGTCTCCGGCCTCAAAGCCTCAGCTTGATTTTTGACTGGCCGGCCCAATACCCTACTACATATAGAGGATTTACAAAAACAAACTACTATATATAGTAGTTATTCCCGGTTTGTTTGTCAAATATGGAAGACGAACGACCAACGACGAATGACCAACAAACAATAACGAATTTGATCCTTCGTCGTTGGTCATTGGTCGTTGGTCAGAAGACCTGGATAGGTAACGCCCCTCTTGACAGACTCCGTTAATTATAGTAGAATGTCTAGGTACAAAGAAAGAGGAGGAGAAAGGAGGCCAGGCAAAATATGAGCAAACTTGACATGCGTACCGGCAGCACCACCGTGATGTTGCTGCGCCTGCTGGCCGAACGCCCCATGTATGGCTACCAAATTGTCAAAGAGTTGCAAACCCGCAGCGAAGGTTATTTTGACCTGGAACAGGGCACGCTTTACCCGGCCCTCCATCGGCTGGAAAAAGATGGCCTGGTAGAAAGCACATGGGAAGTGGTTGAAGACGGCCCGTCGCGCAAATATTACTACATTACAGACAAGGGGCGAGTTGAACTGGAAAAGTCGGCCAGGCAGTGGAGCGACTTTTCCCACCACTTATTGAAGCTATTGGAGGGTCTGGCCTAGACCACAGGAGTCAACCATACCCATCCATAAATTCGTTAAAAAAGGGCCGCCTGCGGCAGGCAATAATCATGATCGGGGGAGGAATAGAGGCTAATGTCAGCCATCCAACAATATTTGAAAGATTTTCGCAAAACTCTTCCGCAGCACCTGCGGGCTGAAGCCGAGGCTGAAATCCGCACTCATCTGGAAGAACTCACCCAGGAGTGGCAGCGACGAGGTCTGACTCGCCCAGAAGCAGAAACCAAAGCGATCCAGGCCTTTGGTCTGCCGCGCAAAATAGGCAATGCGTGGCGGCAGGCTGCCGGCGTGGTTGATTGGCCCGATATTCTCCTGGCCGCCTTGCCCATTTTGGGTATCAGCGGTTTGGGCCGTTACTTTGTGGGACAATATATTCCGGTAAGTATATTTCTGGTCATCTTTGGCCTGGGAGCGGTAGTGGCCTGGCGACAAAGCTGGCCAACCTGGTGGTATGCCTGGCTGGGCTGGCTTTTTTTGGCCTTGCTGGTTTTGCCGGGCACGCACTGGGTCTTTTTTGTCAGCTTTCCGCTCCTGGTCACCATCCTGGCGGTTGAGAGCTGGCAGCATGCCACCTTGATGACCCTGCCCTTTACCACCTACCTGGCCTTCAAAACCCTCATTGGCCGGCAGCAGCTTGTCACTACCGGTTGGGGACCGGGCAACATCTATCCGGGTAACATCGTCTGGCTGGAGACGGCCTTTTCTATTCTGTGGATTCTTGTTTTAGCCGCCAGTCTGCGCGCCGCCCGACCAAGCCGGCGTGGTATCTATTTGTTGGCCGGACTCATTGGGACCCAGTTGATTTACATAGGCGGGGTGATGCTCATGATCCTAGTGGGGAAAAGTTTACCGGCCTATTTTATCACTACCCTCACCACAAAAATCGTTTTGCTCCATAAATTACCCTTGGGGTTGCTCACGATTGGCCTGACCCTTTATCCTCTCTTGGTTTGGTTGGTGGCCCGCTGGTTACAGCGTAACCAAACTCAATCGGGCCTACCGGCTTGACCCAATTATCCTGGCCGGATGGTCAGGAATATTTTTAGAGCTATACCTAGATAATCTATCTATGACGAATCAAGTAACCTTCATCACAGGATTGACGTACATGAGCATATAGATCATAGAAATTCAGCAACCATTAATCGTTCAGGTCTATATTTTCAGGAGGATGAGTGATGCACAGTCCAAACATCACGCTGGGGCAAAAAATTGACAAGCGCCACGTTGAAGCCACGGTACTCTTTGCCATCAATAACATTCCTCAAGCCAATGCGGTCACGCCCTTTTTGGAACTGGTCAATGCGACGGGCAATTTTGGCTCTATCAGCACCGAGCAATTGATCCATAAAATGAATTTGCTAAAAAAATACGTTCCCGAAACCTGTACCTATTCCCTGTCTGCGCTGGCAGAGCTTTTGAATATTTACCTGCCAGAACAGCACTAACCCTATTCTGCTTTTGAAGGAGATACATAACCGATGTTAAATCTATTACTTTCACTGCTTAAAAAATTATGGCGCATCCCGGTGACTCTTTTTTGGGGCGGGCTGTGGCTCTTTGGGCTGGGCTTACTGCTGTGGTACGCCCTGCGGTGGTGGCCCGGCGACCGCCTGCTGCCGGTGCGCCTGGCCAATTATCTGATGCCCTGGTTGCTGGTTGGGTTGATCCCTGCCCTGGTCGTCGCCGGAGTGGCCCGCCGCTATCGTTTGATGATGCTTTTGGCTATTCCTACGCTGCTGATCGGGCTGACTTTTGCCCCGCTTTTTTTGCCGCGACCTCCCACCGTCCTGGCTGCCAGCACTCCCTTGAAGGTGATGAGCTACAATGTATGGGCCAGAAACCGAGACATCTCTTCCGCTGCGGCCTTGATTCGACAAGAACAACCCGATATTTTGCTTTTGCAGGAAGTTAAACGATCCGATGCCCTCGCCTTGAACCAGGCCTTAACCGATCTCTATCGGGGCAGTGAATTACATTTTATCTATGAACCCGCCATCGGCCAGGCCATCGCCAGCCGCTATCCCCTGACCCCAAGAAGGGCATCCTACCAAAACGGGCGTACTCAAAAAGTGATAGCCGACACGCCCGCCGGCCCAATTGCCGTATGGAATGCGCATCCGCATGCACCGTTCAGGTGGTCGCAACAATACCGCGAAATCTCCGGCCTGGTTGACGAGATCGCGGCTATGGACGGCCCGCTGATCCTGGGCGGCGTCTTCAACACCACCGACCAGGCCGAAACATACCGGCTGATCAGCCAACATTTGCAAAACGCCCACTGGGAAGCGGGCTGGGGTTTTGGTTTTTCCTACCCGGCCCATACCCGCCGGTTTAGAGGCAGGGTCGCCCTTCCTCCCCTGGTGCGCATTGACCACATTTTTTACAGCCATCACTTCTTTGCCCGGCAGGCCAGCACCCTGCCTACTTCGGGAGGTTCCGACCATTTACCGGTGGTCACAGAGTTATTCTGGATCCAAGATTAAACTCCTCTCCAAACGGTCAAATTTTGGTCAGAATTCAGTCTATCGTTTGTCCAACAGGGGCGAATGGATGATGATATACTGGGCTAAAAACAACTCCTCAAACCCTAAAGGAGATAGCCATGCCCTTAACCCGATTGCGCTCGCGTTTACCCGCTTTCATCCGTTTTGGGGGACGATTAAGCATCGCCGCCAGCCAAATCTTTGTTGTCGCCTTACTGGCCTGGCAGGTGCTGCGCCATTATCCAGGAGACCGCTGGTTGGCAATCAGACTGGGTAGCTATTTTGCGCCCTGGTTTTTTATGGCCCTCCTGCCCGCGTTCGTTATCGCCTGGCTGGGCCAACGACGCCGGTTGATGGGGGCCATAGGGCTGCTGCTCCTGATTTTTGGCGCATCCTATGGGCCTTTACTGACACCCCGGCTAGCTCAAGTGAAAGCCGAAAATACGACCAATGAATTACGAGTGATGACCTTTAACGTGCATTACGCCAACCGCAACGCGCAGAGCATTGCCGACCTGATTCACGTCGAAAAACCAGACCTCATTGCCATCCAAGAGTTAACCGACGAGTTGGCTCTTTTACTGCTGCCCCAATTGGCTGCAGAATATCCTGACTATGTCGTGGCTGACTCGCCGGGATTTAGCAAAGCCTTGCTCAGTCGTTATCCTCTGGCCGCGCCATCCGGGCCGACAGAAGTCTGGTGCGGTCTACCCGCCGTTGTTGACACGCCCGGCGGTCACGTGGTGGTCTGGAATGTTCACCCTGTTCCGGCAGTACGACAGGATGGTTGGGAACGGCAACACCAGGCCCTAATCGCGCTAATCCAAGAAATTGAAAGAGAAAACAGGCCCCTCATCGTCCTGGGCGATTTCAACACCACGGACCAGGCCGAAAATTATCGCCTGGTGGCCACCCGTCTGACCGATGTGCACCGCGTTGTCGGCCGGGGTTTTGGCTTCACTTTCCCCGAACCGGATGTATTAGCCTGGATGCCCTGGTATGCGCAGCCTTTTAAGATGGTCAGCCCCGTCGTCCGGATTGATCACATTTTTGTTAGCGAGCATTTTGCGCCGCAAGAAACTCACGTCATTTCCAAGGGGTACGGCTCGGATCACCGACCGGTGGTGGCTACGTTACGTTTTAGGGACAGCCCATGAAAATCAACCACCGAGGCTCTCCTCGCTAAGCGCCACGGCCAACCTCACCGCAACTTTGATATTTTGGGAGTATTCTCTTCCATTCCCATTGATAATTTCCCCGTAATTTGCTATAATCCATAAAATCTCGTTAAAGGAGGTACAGTCCATCCTTCAAATTCCAGCAGCATTGAACCAGTTGGCTATAGCCCGTGATTTTATTCAGGAAACGGCTACCGCCCTGGATGTTAGCTCAAGCGTGACCGCCGATGTTGTGCTGGCGGCAAACGAAGCCATCACCAACATTATTGTCCATGGCTATCAAGATCAGACCGGCATGATTGAGATCGAGGTTAAGCGAGAGGCAGACGTTTTGCTTGTGCGTCTTCGCGATCAGGCCCCTCCCTTCGATCCGCTCACCGTCCCTCCACCAGACCTATCCCTGCCCCTGGAAAAACGACCTATTGGGGGAATGGGGATTTATATGATCAGGCAACTGATGGACAAGGTCATCCATCGGGGTACGCCCCAAGGCGGTAATGAATTAACTCTAATAAAACATATAATAAGAGGAGAAGACAAATGAACATAACCATCGAACAAACCGCAGGAAAAGTACCGGTCACAATTATGGGATTGCACGGAGAATTGGATGGCTCCAATTACCTGGACGTGATTGCCAAAGCAAAGGAGCTTTACAGCACAGGCACAAGGAATCTCCTGATTGATATGAGCGACATGTCCTTTATGGCCAGTTCCGGGGTCATGGCCCTGCATAGCATTGCCCTGTTAATGCGCGGCGAGGAACCACCAGACCCGGAGTATGGTTGGGATGCCTTTCATGCCATTGATCGTGACCGAGGGGCCGGGGTGCAACAGCATGTCAAATTGCTCAGCCCCCAACCGGCCGTAGACCGGACCTTGACCATGACCGGCTTAAAAGGGCAGTTCTTTGCCGTCCACACCAATCGGGAGACGGCGATTGCCTCATTCTAACTGAAACACTAATCCCCAAATAATTTAATAAAATACCCCCTTGACGAATGGGACTATATCTGGTATAGTATCTCCGTTCGATGTGATGTATCCGGGGGGATTCATCCAAGACCCATTTGCGGTCGAACTATCATCCTAGCTTAACGCAAACAAAATATCCTTTACAAAAGCCAAATCCGGAGCCAGCTCCGGCCAGGATACCGTTTGTCTCAGGGATGCTCATTTTATCCCGATGATCTCGGGTCAGACATTCCTAACATGGCCATACGTTATTCTGTTACCATTGACTTTTGAAAGGACTTGGCGAAGTTCCCCAGGAAGATCTATCACCAGGGGGAACCTGGGCGGCATCTGAGACTACCGCACGGGCAAAGCATATTTCTTGGGAGCACCTCGCCTTGAAAGGAGGTGGTTTGTGGTATAGATAGCGGTGTATCTCATTATTATCCGTAAGTTCAAAATTAGAGTGTTTTTCAATTTTCAAAGATTCTAACAAATATTAAGGAGTAAAACCGATGCAGCACAAAACTTTGTTCAAACTCGCCCTATTTGGGGGTGCCTTAGTCTTCTTGGGGCTGTTGGGGGTGAATTTCTCAGCGCCGGTGGCCGCCCAAGACCCCTCTGGAGACCTTGGTATTCAAGCGGTTGTTTCAACTGCCTTTGTTTATCAAGGCCAATTGTCCGATGGCGGCGGGCCGGTTACAGACACCTGTGACTTCACCTTTGGCTTGTTTGATGCCGTCAGCGGCGGCACCCAAATTGCTTCAACTGTCAATGCCAACGGCACAGTCGTAACCAATGGCGCTTTTGCCGTGGTGTTAGATTTTGGCGATACTGCCTTTACCGGCGATGCCCGTTACCTGGAAATCACGGTAAACTGCGGGGGGGGAGCAACAACCTTAAGCCCCCGCCAGGAATTGCACGCCGTACCTTATGCGTTAAGCCTGCGACCTGGGGCAAAAATTGTGGGGACTGATACCGTGTTGGAAGTTACAACCAGCGGTTCCAATTCAAAGGCTGTTTTGGGCAGCGCAACCGGTGGGGCTAACCCGGCCGGTGTTTATGGCACCAGCAGTTCCTCCGGCGGGCGAGGCGTGTTTGGTGAAGCCACCAGTACCACGGGCAGCAATTCTGGAGTTCGCGGGGTAACGCAATCAACTGACAGTAATGCGACAGGAGTTTACGGCCTGGCGATTAGCTCCAGCGCCACCGGCACCGGGGTGAAAGGGCAGAACAACGGCACCAACGGCTACGCCGTGTGGGGACAGGGTGGCAACGGCGCAACGGGCGTGTTGGGTCAAGCCAATTCTAGCACCAAATATGGGGTGTGGGCTTACAATAGCGGCACCGGGGTTGCCCTGCGGGTCGAAGGCGCAGGGACCTTGATCGAGGCCTGGGATATGTCTCCAGTCAATGTCAGATTCCGGGTTGATAATGCCGGCGGCGTCTTCTCCGATGTCGGCTACAGTACCCCTGCCGCTGACTTCGCCGAGATGTTGCCTGCTGTTGACAGACTGGAGCCGGCGGATGTGCTGGTCATTGGTCCAGACGGCAAGTTGACCCGCAGCACCGAGGCTTATCAACCCACGGTGATGGGAGTCTACTCCACCGAACCGGGTTTTGTGGGTGGTTTTCAAGCCGACACAGAGATGAAGGGGCAAGTCCCGCTGGCCGTTGTGGGCGTTGTGCCGGTCAAAGCCAGCGCCGAGAATGGCCCGATTCAGCCCGGCGATATGTTGGTTGCGGCCAATATCCCCGGCCATGCGATGAACGCCGGCGATGAGCCGCCGCAAGGAACCGTTATCGGCAAAGCCCTGGCTGGTTTGGACGAAGGGACTGGGGTGATCCAGATGTTGGTCATCTTGCAATAGGAGAATGGCCACGATGCATATCAACCGATTAGTCAAATTGATGCTCCTTTTGGGTCTGGTTTTGTTGGCAACCCATGCCCCTGCCCTGGCCCAGAGTTTTACCCAAACGGGTCGGGCTGTGAGCAGCGCCGGCACGTTGAGCGGCGGCGGCTTCAGCCTGGCTGGGAATACCGGTCAACCCGAAGCAGGAACAACGCCGCTGACCGGCGGCGGCTTCAGCCTGAAAAGTGGTAGCAATAACCCGGTGCAAAGTGCTCCGGGCAGCAGTTCCTCCTCTGTTTATCTACCTCTTATTCTACGTAATTGAGCGTAAACAGATGTATTTTATGGGCCATGTAGGACATTCCTGCATGGCCCTCTTTTTTTGGCGACTCATTTTCCAAAAAAATCTTGACTCCTGCTCCAAAATATGATATATTAAAGACCGACTGGTCGGTCTATTTTTCAATCGTAGTATACCGCCCCCAAGGAGACGCAAGTATGATTGAATTAATACCTGACGTTGCAGACAACGTAGTCGCCGTTAAAGGCACAGGGAAAATAACCGGTGATGATTATGAGCAGGTTATTATTCCGGCCATTGAGGAAAAGTTAAAAACATACGATAAAATTAGAATGTTTGTCCAATTAACCCCAACCTTCTCCGGTTTCGATGCTAAAGCAATGTGGGACGATGCCAGAGTGGGCCTCAAGAATTTGTCTCATTTTGAAAAAATAGCCGTGGTGACCGATACGGAATGGATTGCCCAATCGTTTAAGATATTTGGCGTTATGACCCCCGGCGAGGTCAGGATTTTCAGCAATGAGCAATTTGACGAAGCTAAAGCGTGGATTGTGGCCGATTATAAACCTGTCACCCGCACCCAAATCTTGCAGTCGGCCCTGATATGTTTCTCCGAAAATGGTTTTCATCAAACCACGATGGACGATATTGTTGCCCAAAGCGGGTTGAGCAAAGGCGCGCTGTACTGGCACTTTAAGAGCAAAAAAGAGTTATTCATTGCGCTGGCGGAGTGGTTTATACTGCAAATAGACCAGCAAATTGATCTCGTCTGGACCGACGATATGTCCGCCGCCGACAAAATTCGGTCAATGGTTGAAGTAACGCTGGCCGGCAGCGAACAAATGGTTCCGTTTGTCAACATCTTTCTTGATTTCTGGGCACAAACACCGAAGGATGAACAACTCCAACAAATTTTCGGCAGTATTATTGACGATTATGAAACCAAATTGGAAGAAATCATCAACGAAGGTGTTGCCAACGGCGAATTCCAGCCGGTGGAGAATCCGCGCAATCTGTCGCTGGCGATGTTTGGCATGCTTGACGCCCTGTTTTTGTACTACACCCTGCTGGGGGACAAAGTGGATATGCGCGGGTCGGCCAGAGCGGCCGTAGACGTGATGCTGGCCGGATTGACGAGTAAGGAGTAAGTGATGTCGCTGTATAAAACATGGGCGGTGCTGAGCAAAGAAAGCCGCCATATTTTGCGCGATCCCAGCACGCTCATTTTGTTGCTGCTGGCGCCGGTGCTTTTAATGATCATTATGTCGTATGCTCTCATTGCCGATATTCGAGAAACCCCCATTATGGTCATGGACAAAAGCCGGTCGGCCTTTTCCCGCGAATTTTTGGATACCTTGGTTAACAGCAACGATATTGTGGTAAACAAACTGGCCGCCAGCTATACCGAAGCCGAACGATACTTTGACCGGAGCCAGACCAAGGCTTTGGTGGTCATTCCTCCTAATTTTGCTGGCCAATTGGCCGCCGGCCAGCCGGCAGAGGTGCAGGTTATTGTTGACGGCACCGACCCCTCTACGGCCAATCACGTGATCAACCACGTTCTCAGCCGGGCCCGGGTATTTGGCGCCCAGGTTGCCGTAAAATCTATTGAACGATCAAACCCCGGCCTGATCAGTTATTTGCCAACACCCCCGGGCATAGACCTGCGCATCCGCACCTGGTACAACCCCGATCTTAAAAACACGCACGGCATTGTGCCGGCCATGATCGCCCTGGTAATGAGCCTGCCGGCCATGGTGGTGATGAATGCCCTGGTGCGAGAAAAGGAATACAGCACCCTGGAGAGCGTTTTTGCCACGCCCCTGCGCCGCAGCGAGCTTTTAGTCGGCAAACTCCTGCCGTATGTTTTCACTGGCCTCATCAGTGTGGTCATCTGTGCCATTGTGGCGGTCAAACTGTTTGGGGTGCCGTTTCAGGGATCGTTTCTGCTCTTTCTGGTATTGTCGGCGGATTTTCTGCTGGCGGCCTATGCAATGGGTATCTTTTTGGCAACCTTTATTTCCAACCAGGCCGCCTCATCCATTGTGGCCTTGCTGATTTTTATGTTCCCCGGCTTTTTTCTATCCGGCATCTTTTATCCGATTTCCAGTTTTCCCGACATTGTTAAGGAAGAAGCGCAATGGCTGCCCTCCACCCAGTTTGTGGCTATTACCCGCGGATTAATGGTCAAAGGGCAAGGCTTGGATTCTTTGTGGTTCCCAACCGTCATGTTGACGGTTATTTTCTTAATGATGACCGCTTTGGCCGTGCTCTTCTTTAAGAAAAAACTCAGGTAAGGATTCAGGGTAACAGGGTAGCAAAGTAACAGAGAAACAAGTTGCTACCTTGCAACTCTGCTACCCTGCGACCTTGTATGGAGTGCAAAAAATGTTTTATAGACTTGGCGTCCTTATTGTTAAAGAACTGATCCAAATGATACGCGCTAAAGCGTTGGTGCTAATGGTGATATTTGGCCCGTTGGCAGAAATGTCGCTGGTGGCGTGGTCTACTTCGGCGCCTATCACCAACTTGCCCACGGTGGTCGTGGATGAGAGTCGCAGCGAAGCAAGCCGCGACTTGCTGGTGGCGTTCCACAACACCGAAACATTCCAGTTTGAGCATTATCTCGACGACCCCTCACAAGCCACGCCTTACATCGAATCCGGCGAGGCTGTCGCCGCGTTGATTATTCCGGCCAATTACAGCCAGCGACTCACATCCCCCCTGGACTCGTCGCCGGAATTGGCCTTTATTTTAGACGGCTCCGACCCGATTGCGGCCAGTGAGGCGCTCAGGTCCGCAGAAGGCGTAGTGAGCGCCATGAACCAAAAATTAGCCGTGCAGTGGAACGGCGGGCACGATGAGGCCCTGTCGTTGGTGGAGCCGCGTTTGCGGGTGCGTTACAACGAGGAAATGAAAAAATCAATCTACACCGTGCCCTCGGAGTTGGGGCTGATCCTGTTTGCCATCACCGTGATGATCGCCGCCATTGGCATTGCCCGCGAGCGCGAATTGGGCACGCTGGAACAACTTACCGTCACCCCGCTCCGGCAATTGGAATTAATTATTGCCAAATCGGTGCCGGCGGTGTTGATGGGCTTTGTTGCCTACCTGCTAATGCTGGCTGTGGCGATGCTGTTTTTTGGCATTCCTATGCGCGGCTCTTGGACCCTGTTGCTCGGCGTTTCCTTCTTCTTTTTGCTGGTTGAATTGAACATTGGCCTGATGATTTCGGCCTACGCCAAAAACCAGATGCAAGCCCTGCTGCTGGCCTTTACCTGGGTGATGATTGAATTCTTTTTCTCCGGCTACGGTGTGCCCGTGGAAAATATGCCCGATATTTTACAGCAGTTGGCCCACATCTTCCCCATCTATCACTATATGATCATTTTTCGCAGCATTTTGTTAAAAGGCGTCGGGCTGACCGCCTGGTGGCCGCACCTGCTGGCCGGGACCATTATCGGCCTGGTGGTG
>JAFGDY010000099.1 GCA_016931895.1 Anaerolineae bacterium | reverse complement strand
GCATGTCATTTCGACCGAAGGGAGAAATCTCCTTGAAGTCGTCCCTTGAAAAGGAGATTTCTCGGCCTACGGCCTCGAAATGACATGAGGCTGAGTATAACCATGTAAATAAAAAAACAGGCTCTCAAACGGGGAGCCTGTTTTTTTTACTTTCTAACAATGTCTGTCACATCCAGCGGATGACGACGAACGACGAAATTGGTCGTTGGTCATTGGTCGTTGGTCGTCCGTCGTTGGTCAGAAATCAGGGCAACCAGGCTTGCCATGTTGCTTCGTTTGCCTCAAGCCAGGCGCGGGCCGCTTCGGCGGGACTCTTGTTCTCCAATTCCACGGCGGCAATCATTGAGATTTGGTCTTTGGTAGTGTAATTGAAGTTTTTGAGGAATTGGTAAACGTCCGGCGCATCGGTTTTGAGGCTGGCGGCCGCAATCTTGAACAACTCATCCGCCGGATAGGCGCAGTCAACCCCCCCGGACTCTATCTTGGCGTAACATTCATCGCTGTAGGGCGGGAGTTCTACCTGCACCAGGTCGTACTGGGCATGGACGGAGTGGGGCGTCCAGAAGTAGAAGAGGATAGGTTCTTGGCGGCTATTGGCCGAGTCTAAAGCGGCCAAAATTGCTTCCTCCGAGCCGGCGGTGACCACCTGAAAGTTCAGGCCCAAATTTTTGATAATATCGGCGTCGTATTGCACCCAACTGGGATCGCCGGCCAAAAATTGGCCCTTGTCGCCGGTTTCGGCGGTGCTAAAGAGTTTGGCGTTGGTCGGGTCTTTAAAGCCTTCCCAGGTGGCCAATTCAGGATGATCTTCCAGCATGTAGGCGGGCATAAACCAGCCAATTTCGCCAACCGGGCCAAGCAGCCCAATGTTTTCTACCACCTTTTGCTCGTCAATGTATTGCGCCACATTTTCGGCGTGACCCGACGGCCATACTTCCAGGCTGGCGTGCAGGTCGCCATTGGCCAGGGCCGGCCATTGGGCGTTTTCGTCAATGGTGACGATCTCTACCGGGTAGCCCAATTTTTCTTCAATGAGAATCTTGGCCACGGCCACATTCACCTGCGAGCCTGACCAGGGGTTCTCGGCTAACTTGATGGTTGGTTTTTCTGCTTGGGCCGGCGCTTGTTCTGGCGGGGCTGAGGTTGACGGTTGGCCGCCGCAGGCCGCAATAACCAAAGCCAGGCCCAGGGCCAACATCAAAAACGGCAGCCGGTTACTGAGATAATTTTTTTTCATCATCATTCTTCTCCTTTTTGAGTTATTTGGAACACATCCGTTCCCCGGTTTTGGGCGAGTATAACACTTTCCCCCCCACCCTGTCAATATTGCCAACTCTGCGCTTATGTGTTAATTTATGTTTTGGGCCAAACATGGAGTTTGTCCTTTTTTGTTTTGGAAAATTTACGCGCAAAGGAACCCCAATCATTTATCGCCAACCACGTACCGTGCCGATGGTCAACCCTGCTATCGGAGCGCGTTCGGTTAAACAGGGTTTATGGGTGGCCAAACTCTACTATCTTCTCTTTTTTGGGGGGGTTGGTTGCATGGCGCCCTTCTTTAACGTTTTTTTGCAGCAGAAAGGCTTGAGCGGCTCTCAGATTGGCTGGCTGGGCAGCATTGCGCCGGTAATGGCCCTGATCGCTAACCCCATTTGGGGCGCTATTGCGGACCGCTGGCAAATTCATCGCCAGGTTTTGGCCTTGTGCGCGCTCATGGCCGGGACCGTGGTGCTGTTTTTTTTGTGGTTAGATGGTTTTTGGCTGTTTGTGGGTTTGGTGATGGCGCTCACTTTTTTCCGCACACCCATTGGAGCCATTGTGGATAGTACGGTGATGGACCTGGTTAAGCAAGTGGGGGGCAGTTATGGCCGCCAGCGGTTATGGGGTACCGTTGGCTTTGTGCTGGTTTCTTTTGGGTTGGGGCAGTTCTTGTCTGTCCATAATTTATCGCTGGTTTTTTGGTTGCACGCAGTGCTTTTGGGCATTGGCTGTGTGGCCCTAAGTTTTTTATTGCCGGTGCAAAGCGTGGACCAAAGGGTTAGTATTGGGCAAGGTATCCGGGTATTAATGGGGCAGCGGCATTATGTTTCCTTTTTGATCGCCGTCATCCTGTTTGGCATGGGTATGGCCGGTTATATTAATTTTTTGGCTTTACAGATTTTGGCCCTGGGCGGAAACGAACAACAGGTGGGCCTGGCCTGGGCCTGCAATGCTCTATTAGAGATACCGATTATGTATTTTGGGGTGCGCTGGTTTGCCCGTTATAGTTACCGTCGCCTGATCCTGGTGGCGTTGGTTGGCTTTGTTCTGGTTTGGGCTTGCGTTGGGTTGAGCAAAACGCCAGGGCAGGTGATTATGGTGGTATTTGGCTCGGGTATTTGCTTTGGTATCTATTGGGTAGCGGCGGTGGGTTATGTGAGCGAGTTGGCCCCGCCGGGTTTAAGCGCCACCGCCCAAACTTTGGTGGGCGCGGCTATGTCCGGGTTTGGTTGGAGTTTAGGCTCTGTGATGGCCGGCTATTTGTGGGACAACTTCAATGGCTACGCTGTATTTTTTATGGCCGCCTTGGTATCTTTTTTTGCTGCTTTGATTTTTGGCCTTGGTTGTTGCCGGGATGGATGAGACCCTCAAGGTTTGCCAAACCTTGGGGAGTTTTTTTGTAAAACCATTGTCTCCATCAGATGATCCAGCATTGCGCTTGGGTCGGCGCACACCCCTGGATGCACCGGCGAAATTTGAATGGAAGTGCTGCGGGGGTTGACCAGCCAATGAAATCGTTCTGTTTGACTCAACCGGCCAACAGGACTCTGGTTACCGGCGCACAGGCCTGGAATCAGCTTCAGGAGCGTTTCAATCTCATCCACCTTATGCTCATCAAGGTCCGGGGCCAGGGCGGCTAAACGGTCCCGGTTTAACTCAACCCGCGCGGCCAAAAAATTCTGCTCCCGGCAAAAGAGAATAACCCCGACATTGATAAATTCCTCCCGCTCAACGTAAGGCACAACCCGCACAATGGCATAATCATACGAGCTGGTGGTGGGCATGGATCGCTTCCTCAACAAAAATGGCTGACGCCGCTAATCTACTGAGCAGATAGTCCACATAAGCCTGGCGATGTGCGGCCAGGTTGGCAAAGCTGGTTTCCTGAGCCAGCCACTCGTCGGGGATAAGCGCAATGATCTGGCGAATGACCGCCGGGGTGAGGCGAGGAGACAGGGTCCGGTCGGTTTCGCGCAGGGCGCTGGCCAAAGAGATGAGGGTGTGGTTTTTGATTTGATTAAAAGGGCTTTTACTGCGGTCCAGATAATTGTGCCAATCGTGATGAAAGTAAAGGGCAGCGCCATGGTCAATGAGCCATAGATTCTTTTGCCACAGCAGCATATTCACATTCCGCGCGGTGCGGTCAACATTGGTGATATAGGCGTCGAACCAAACAATAGTTGAGGCCAGGCGGGGGTCGGGCGGTGGTTTCAGGAGAATGTTAAACTCAAAGGCATTGGGCAGGTAGCGCAGGCCCAAATTCAGCCGGTTGGCGCTGCGTTGCAGCAAATCCTGGATTTCGGGATTTGGCTCGGAGCGGCCCAGCCGGGAGTCCAACTCCAGTAAAACAAGCTCCGGCACGTGCAAGCCCAGGGCGCGGCCAATTTCTCCGGCCACCAATTCGGCAATCAGGGCTTTTGACCCCTGGCCCGCCCCCACAAATTTCATTACGTACATTTTTCCGTCATTGGCTTCAACCACAGCCGGGAGCGAGCCTCCCTCGCGTAAGGGGGTAATATACCGGACGGCAGAAACAGTTTTGATCATTATTAACCTTTAGTTGCAGTTACTGGCACATTTGCCCTTCATGGTAGACTCGGAACGGCTGCAAGTCAATTTTGGGAGACAAATGAAAATGCCTTCTTATCAGGCGTTGACCTTGGGTGACAGTGAAGCTATAATTTCTGGGGTAGGCCAAAGTGGGGGAAATATGCTGATGGCGCAAACAAAATATTGCCGTTTGGGCAGCCGCGCGTTTTTGAGAAGAGGGGGCAATATTATCGCTCTTTTGCTGATGATGGCCCTCTTGTTGGCCTGTAACGCTAACTCTATGAGAAACTCAACTCCCACCTTAATGCCAACCAGACCGATCAATCGGGCGGTTGATGAAAATGTGGCGGCTTTAAATGCCACCCAGGCCAAGTTAGGTGAAATGGAGTTTGGCCTGGCTCCATTGCTGCTGTTAAACGAAACGCGCGTAACAATTGAAACTCAACCCGATGGTGAAGTGGCCAAACTGGCCTATCCCCGCCAAGCGGCCGATCCGGCTGACTGGCCGGCCGTAGATAGTTTTGTGCTGGCCTACGCCGTGCGTAATGCTTTGATGGATTCCCCGCAAGTTCGTTGGGCGGCCTTGGGCAGTTTTGACTTGAGCGCGCCGGTGGCTGATTTGGGTGATTTGGTTGAGCATGTAGCCGTTTGGGTAACCTTTAACGATAACAGCCGGGCCGTCATTGATTTGTCCCCGTTAGCGACCAATTTTGCCGCCCACCACACCACCGAGAAGTTTATGATTACCCCAGATGCTCTGGCAGAAGAGTTTGCCGCCCGGCGAGAAGGGGTGTTATTGAATCGGCTCCAACCTATGCAGGTGGTCACGCAAAACAATGAAACCTATTATTTGTTGGCGCAGGTGTTAGTTTTTTACGACCATTATGAATTTTTGCTGCGGGTTCATCCGGTGCAGACCGCCGATCCAATGAAACCGCTCCGCCTGCTGCCGGGGGCGCAGGTCAGCCTGAAAATGCGTCGGGCAGACTTTGCGGCAAGGCAGCCGCAGTTGGCCGCCAAAGGTCCAACCATCTTCAACCAAACGCCAGAATTGTTGAAACGTCAAGGTGATGATGACCCCACTTTGCAGGCCATTTTGGATGATCAGCTTCATTTATTGTGGCATTTGGTCACCAAGCTGGAACACCGGCCTCCCGACCCGGCTGTGGTTCCCTCGACCACGCCAACTTTCACCCCGGTCCCCACGCCAACGCCTACACCTACCCCCACGCCCACCCCGGCGCAAGGCGTCCCCATTTTGATCTCCTGAATGACCCTACACTTTCCGGGCTACAAAAATCATCCTGGGGCTGTGGCCGTGGAACGGCTCAAGTTGGTAATTGCCGTAGATAGTTTCCAGGGCAAACCCGCTGGCCTGTAGCAACAACTCCATCTCGTAACGATAGACAAAGCGCAGCGAGAAGGGGATTTGGGCGCGGCGCACCACGCCCGCTTCATCCAGCTCATCCAAAATGTAAACCAGGTGGCGCAGTTGATGTTCCAGGTCAATTTCGTGTCGCCAGTACCATTGCACGGTGTGGCCGGTCAGTTCGTTGATAGTTTCGTCTTCAAAGTAGAGCCGCCCGTCGGCTTCGGCCAGCAGGGTGGGGTCGGGGTAGAACAGGTCAATGATGAGTTGGCCTGCCGGAGCGCCGGGAGCAGTAGCGCGCAGATGGCCATAAATGGCTTGCAGCGTAGCCAGTTGCTCGTCAAGAGTAAGGCAGTGCATAAAGGTGTTGAGGGCCAGCAGGGCCAGGGCAAAATCTTTTTGGGGCAGGTCAAAATGGCGCATATCTGCCCGGTGCAGGGTTATCCGCTCAGATAATCCGGCGGACTTGATTTTGGTTTGGGCCGCACGCAAAGCCACTGCGGATAAATCAATACCGGCCAGGGTGTGCCCTTGTTGCGCCAGCGGCAGCAGCAATCGGCCCGTGCCGCAGCCTATTTCCAAAATAGGGCCGTTGGCCTGCCGGGCCAGCGTTTCCCACATTGGCCCATCGTCGTTAAAATTGTTATGGATTAAATCGTAATATTGGGCAATTAAATCGAGGCTCATACCGGCCAAATTTTTAGTAAAAGCAGCATTGTGGGGATTTCTCCCTTCGGTCGAAATGACATAGTGGGCGGCATAGGGATGCCGCCCTACGACAGATCTGACTCTACTGAGTATATTTTTTCCAGATCAAAGCGCAAATTAACTTAAAGGGATGTCACCGCAAAAGGGCAATCTGCCGATGGAAGCGTCGGCTCCGCGCGGGCTATTGGGGGTTTGTGGTAATGGGAAGCAGAACGTGAAACGTGCTGCCTTTACCGGCCACGCCTTCGCTTTGGATGGAGATGGCGCCGCCGTGAGCGTCAACGGCCAGCTTACAGAAGGCCAGGCCCAGGCCCACCCCGGCGGGCGCGTTGGCGGAATGGTCCACTCTGGAAAACTTTTCAAAAATACGGCCCTGGTCTTCCGGGCGAATGCCCGGCCCGTTATCGGAGATGGCAATGTGGGCGGCCTTGTTTTCGTGAGTAGCGGTTATGGTTATTTGGCCCTTATTGGGCGTGTACTTGATGGCATTGTCAATAAGGTTGACCAGCACCCGCCGGATCATGTTTTCATCCACCCACAACGGCGGCAGGTCGGGCAGGGGGGTGAAGATAAGGTCCATATCTTTGGTGGCCGCTCGCGGCGTAACTTGGTCTTTGACCGTTTGGATGATCTTTTCTAACTTAACTTCTTTGCGTTGCAGGGGCACCTGGCCCTGCTCGTGCCGGCTCACATCCAGCATCGAGTCGATCAGGTCTTTGAGTTCCTGGCTGTTACGCCGGGCCATCCTTAAAACCTGGTCAAGTGAGGGATTATCGGTGGTTGAGCCAATGAGGCGGGGCAGTAAATCAATGGTACTAATCAGATTACCCAGGGGGCCGCGCAAATCATGCACCAGCATTTTAACCAGGTCTTGCCGCAATCTTTCGGCTTCTTTGCGGGTGGAAATATCCCGGCCTACCCATTGCACACAATCTTTCCCATCGTAGTGCACCTGGCGAGCTTTAAACTCTAAAGGGATGGTCTGCTGGTGGGCATTGACCACCTCCACCTCAAACGACACCTCTTGCCAGGCTTTCAACCGCCGCTTCTTTTCCACCAGGTAATCTTTTAAGCTGGGATCAATGAGCGAAACCTGGTTGCCCAGAAATTCTTCTTTGGCCCGCCATAACATCTGGCGGGCTTTACGGTTAACGTTAAGGATGACGCCCTGGTAGTTAGAAATGATAATCATATCCGTGTTATCTTCAAAAAGGGCGGTGTAACTGGCTTCGGCATTTTGCAGCAGGGTAAAAACCTGGGCGTTGGTCACGGCCGTGGTGGCCTGCTCGGCAAAGGCCACCACGTCTTTGATATTGTCTTCGCTGTATTTGTTCACCTGGTGGCTGTCAATGGTGAGCATGCCCAGCACTTTATTGCGCGTTATCAGGGGAACCCCTATCCAACTTTGGATTTTGGCCGAGGAAGGCGTTTTCAACCAGCCGGGTTCGGCGCCAACGTCTGGAATTACCACGGCCTTTTTCCGCTTAAAAACCCGGTAGTTGGGCAAACTTTCGGTCATTGGCAATACCGTACCCAGGGCGTCGGCCAGCACCGTTTTATCAAAGCCATGGGCCGCGCGGGCCACCAGACGGTCGCCCTCTTCATCGTACAGAAAGATGGAGCAGCTATCATACTCAATAACCAGGGCCAGTTGCTCCAGGATAAGTTTGAGTACTTTGTTAAGATCAAGGGTGGAATTAATGGTGTGGGCAATTGAGGCCAGGGTGTCGGCCAGGCGGCGGCGATGTTGTTCGGCCTTAAAAAGCCGGGCGTTGGCAATGGCAAAAGCGGCCTGGTCGGCAATGATGGACAGCATGGCCAGGTTACTTTCGTCAAAGTAGTTTGGCTCGGTGGCGGTAATGGTGATCACGCCCAGCAATTGGTCGGGCAATTGAATGGGCACGGAAACGGCGCTGCCTACTTTGCTCAGTTCAAGGTTGTTTTTGTCTTTGTACCAGCGTTTATCGGTGGCGGTGTCTTTAACAATGGCTTCCTGGCGGTGTTCTTTAACCCAGGCAATTAATCCTTTTTGGTGAATGGCTTCCATGGTGGCCCGGCTGCGTTCTTGCATCTGAAAGCCGCTGATCAGAAAAAAGTTTTCCAGTTCGCCGTTGTCGTCAAACAAAAAGAGGCTGGCGTCGGCCGCGCCTACCGAGGCGACGGTGGCGGCCAAAACTCGATTTAACACCTGGTCAATATCCAGACCGGCGTTGAACTCGCGGGTAACTAAATATAAAAGATCTAAACGTGACCGAACATCAGGTGTGTCTGGTAACAGTAACATGGTTTTGTCCAGAGCATGCGGCAGCGCCGCAACTTAGCTCTCAGCAGTCGTCAAGCGCCGCCTTTCATAAACATTGAGGCCGGCAAATTAAAACCGTGCTGCTTTAATTTTGGCTCGCACTTGGGGCGCAGCCCGCCGGCTTCCATCTCGCCGACCACTTTGCCCTCTTGTTCGCCCTGTTCAATGAATTTGAAAATATCTTGCAGCACCACCGTATCGCCCTCAATGCCCTGGATTTCGGTAATGTAAACCACTTTGCGGGAGCCGTCGCGCAGGCGGCTGGCTTGCACAATCAGGTGGACGGCGGAAGCAATTTGCCGGCGCACCACTTGGAGCGGCAAATCAACCCCGGCCATCAGCACCAGGGTCTCCAGGCGAGAAATGCAATCGCGGGGCGAGTTGGCGTGAATGGTGGTCAGGCTGCCGTCGTGGCCGGTGTTCATGGCCTGGAGCATGTCCAAAGCCTCGCCGCTGCGGCACTCGCCAATGACCACCCGTTCCGGCCGCATGCGCAGCGAGTTGACCACCAGGTCTCTGATGGAAATCTCATTGGGGTTGACCGGGGTGGATTTTTTGGTTTCCAGGCGGACCACGTGCCGCTGTTGTAATTGTAATTCCGCCGCATCTTCAATGGTAACAATCCGCTCATCTTCGGGAATAAAGCTGGAGAGGATGTTCAGCAAAGTGGTTTTGCCGGAGCCGGTGCCGCCGGAAACCACAATATTGAGCCGGGAAACCACACAGGCGCGGAGAAATTCGGCCATGTCGGGCGTGATGGAGCCAAAGTTGATCAGGTTTTCAATGGTCAATCTTTCTTTAGAGAATTTACGCACGGTAATGCTGGGGCCGTCAATGGCGCAGGGCCGAATGACGGCGTTTACCCGCGACCCGTCGGGCAGGCGGGCGTCAACCAGGGGAAAGTTCTCGTCAACCACCCGGCCCAGCGGTTTGACAATGCGTTTGATGATGCGTTCTACGTGGTCGTCGTCTAAAAATTTAAGGCCAGACTCGCTGATTTTGCCTTTTTGTTCAATGTAGATGATGTAAGGGCCGTTGACCATAACTTCTGAAATGCTGTCTTCTCTAAAGAGAACCTCAAGCGGGCCAAAGCCAAAAATTTCGTCAAGGATATTGTTGAAAAACGTCTGTTCGGAAACGCCGGGCGGGATGGTGATATTGGCCCTTTGTTTGGCCTGTTGGTAACGCTGCTGCACCAATTGCTCTCGTTCGGGCGTGCGTTCCAGGGGCACGTCAAGGGGTTGTTCCGGGGCAATGGATTGGCGCAGCTTGTCGGCCAGCCACAGTTGCAGCCGCAGTTGTTCGGCCCGCTGGCGGCTGATAGAGCCTCGTTGGGGCGGGGCGGTGGGATCGTCGGGTTCAAGGGGCAAGCCTATTTTGGGTGCGCCAGCCGGGGTTGGAGTGGGGCCGGGGGCGGCAGTTTTTTCTGGGCTGGGAGTTTCACCTATCCGTTTCAGGCTCGGTGCTGGCATTGAGAGTCACTCCTTGAGGAATAAGATATTGGACTTGTTTATTATATCATGTCCTGGGGGGGGAAAATAGTAGCTTAAAGTACTATTTTTGGAGCGCAGGCGTAATATTATGTCATTTCGACCGAAGGGAGAAATCTTCTTAAAATCGTACCTTTAGAAGGAGATTTTTCGGCCTATGGCCTCGAAATGACATTCAGATTGTCGCTCCACAAAAGTGTCGGCCTCATCCTGCTTACGCATAGTCACCTATTGGCCGTAGCAGACCGATTGGGCTGGTTTTTGCTTTTTTGCAGCCATGTTTCAAAAAGAGAATCTATGTTTTGGCCGGAAACTTGTTCAATGGTGGCCAGCAGATCGTTGGCCTGGGCAATTTTGTATTTATAGTTAGTACAATAAGTTTGCATAATCTTGAGATAAACGTCGTCGCCAACTTCCCGGCGCAAGGCATGAAAAAAGAGCGGGCCTTTGCCGTACACAAAAATGCCGTAATCCCTTTCCGAAAAGTCGCCAACCGGGCCAAGCACTGCTCTGTCTTCGCCCATCTCTACGGCTGTTTCGTAGGGGGTCAGAAAATAGCCTTCGATGACGCGCTCGGCCATTTTTTCGCCCTCAACTTCTTGCCAGTAAAAAACCGTGCTGTAATTGGTGAGCGCCTCGTCGAGCCAGGGTTCTTCAATTTGATCATTGCCCACCAACCCATACCACCATTGATGCGCTACCTCGTGCGAAACGGCCTGCCGGAAAAACGGGCCTTCAAATTCGTAAAGCTGCTGGTTGATCACCACAATCCCGGGATATTCTACCCCCCCGGCGGTGGTGGGCGTGGCCACAATGTCAAACTCGGCGTAAGGGTAGGGGCCAAAACGCTCGTTGAATACCCGCAGGGAGTTGGCGGCGTAACGCAGGGCCGACTGGCCGCCGTTTTCCAACTGGGGCGGGTAGTAGCTGTTGACCGTGATCCCGTCAACCGTTTTGCTAACAATTTCATAATCATCGCGCATGGCAATGTAAAAATCGCGCATTGGGCCGGAAACCAGGGTAAGGGTTTTGCTCCCATCGGGGTTGTTTTGGGCGTTGAGCAGGCTGCCGGAGGCGGCCACCACCATCTCTTGGGGCACGTTCAATTTTACTTGATAAAGGGAGACATCCAGGTAAGTGGCGTCGCCGTAAGGGGGAGGGACGGCCACGTCCCAACCTGTTTCGTCGTATACGGCCAGCGCCGGATAAAAACCGGCCAGGGTCACAGTGTGCTCGTTGTAGATAAAAATGTTGTAGCCAAACATGGGCTGGGTGGGGACCATAGCCTGGTAGGTCAGGTTAATGGTGATGGTTTCGCCGGGGGGCAGCGGTTGGGCCAAAGGAACAACCAGGGCGGAATTTTCGGCTTTCAGGGTCGGGGTCACGCTTTGCCCGTTCACGGCAATGGCGTCTACCGCCATCTGGCCGCCATAGGCCGGCAGGTTAGGGTATAGCCGGAAATAGATTTCGGAAAGGGTTTTGTTTTCGGTGTTGGTATAGTAGATTTGGGCGACCCCGTTCAAGGTGAGGCCGGTTTCATCGGCAAAACCGGCCGGGTCCAGGCTGACCTCAAGGTAATACCGGGTGGCCCCGGCCCTGGCCACAGTCTCTACATCGGCGGCAAAGTTGGGCCGCATAGCCTGCCGGTAGGGAGCCAGGTCGTCAAAATTGAATTTTGGCGGGGGGATGATATCGGCCGGAACGATGGGGGCGGCAGTGGTGGGTGCAGGAGAAGGGATAGGCGTTGGCGCAGGGGAGGACGTCGGCGGGGGTGATGGCGTTGGTGAGACGGCGGCGGCAGGCGGGTCAGGGGAAACAGGAGTAGTATTTGCCGGGTTGCAGGCCAGGATAAAAAGTAGGAACAGACAAATTAAAAGGATGCGTTTAGTTAACTTGTGAGGCATGGTAATGGCTCTCTAAGCGTATTTTGGCAAAAGCGACGAACGACCAACGACCAATGACCAATTTCGTCGTTCGTCCTTCGTCGTTGGTCGTTCGTCGTCCTTATTATAGGCCAATTATCAAAATGTTAAAAGGAGAATTTTGGCCTAAATGGGACTAATTGGCTATTTGAGCCATTCTTCGGCCAGCGGATTCAAATTTTGCCCCGAGACGCGCTCTGCTGTGGCCAGGAAGATTTGGGGAGTGGCCAGGCGATAACGATTTTCGGCGTAGTAGGTTTGCAGCACTTGCCGGTACGTCTCCTCGCCCAGTTGCTCGCGCAGGGCATTAAAAAATAGGGCAGCTTTCGCATAGACAAGTAATTCATAACTCGTTGGGTCAAAATCGCCGGCCGGCCGGTCCACGGCGCCGTCTACGCCGCCGCCGGCGGCAACGGCAAAGGGGATTTGCCAGCGGCCGGTCAGCAGTTGTTCGGCTTCGGCCTGGCCAAAAACGCCCCGGTAATAGTCAAAGGCGCCGTACTCGGTCAGGCCCTCGTCCAGCCAGGGATGGCGGTAGGGATTGTTGCCCACCACGGCGTACCACCATTGATGGCCTACTTCGTGCGCCACCAGAAAGGTTAGGTATTCGCGTTGTTCCTGGTACAAATCTTCGCCAATTAAAATCAGGCCGCTGTATTCCATGCCGCGCACGTTCAGCGGCGCTTCTACCACGTCCAGTTCGGTGTAGGGATAGGGGCCGTAGGTATCGCTGTAAAGCCGCAACGAGGCGGCGGCGTGGGCCAAAACAGCCTGCCCGGCGGCGGCATGGCCGGGCAAATAATACGAAGTGACCGTAGCGCCCGCGGCCTCTTCGCTGATGGCCTGAAACGGCCCGGCAATAAGGGTGAGGTCGCGCAGCGGCCCGCCGGCAATTTGCCAGGTGCGCGTATTTTCGCCGGGATGATCAATCAGGTTCAAAGTGACGCCGCCGGCGGCCACTACCAACTCGCGGGGCAGGGTTAGATCAACCTGGTAGAGGGCCGCCTCGTTGAACAGCACGTCGCCGTGAGCGGGAGGCTGATCGAGCGCCCATTCTTGGCCCTGCGGCACGGCCAGGGTAGGATAAAAACCGGGCAGGCTGAGGACCGGGCCATCCCAGCCAAAAAGGGTGTAATCTGATGAATCAAGATGGGGTTGGCTGTTCAGCTCTGTTTCAAAGGCCAGCTTGACCGTGACCAAAGTTGGCCGGGTATTGCCGGCCGAGGGCGGTATGGCCAAACGAAGGGCGGTATCGTTGGCCAGGGACATCGTTTTAACCGGCGTGTCGTTGACCTGGGCTGCGGTGACGCGCATTTTGCCGCCGTAGTTGGCCAGGTTGGGATAGAGCCGGAAAACCAGCTCCGGCCCGGGCGGGGACAGGTCCAGCCGGGCCACGCCGTGCAGCGCCGTACCGTCCGGGTTCAATTGGGCGCTAACGTGATAACGCGGCAGCGGCCCGGCAGTTTCAATATCGCCTTGCGCCCCCGGCTGGAGGGCCGCGCGGTAGTGCAAGAAGGGGTCGGGGGTGGGGGTGGGCGTGATGAGGCCCAGGTCAACCAGCGCGGAGGAAGGGCTGAGAGCGCAGGCCGGGAGCAGGCAGGCGGCAAACAGCAAGCCCGGCAGGGCAAATGAATAACAAAGTCGGTTCAGGTAATTCACCATGCGGTAACCACTATTGAATTGGCCAGGCGGGGATGGTGTTGTCTATTTCCACCATTAGGGCTATGGTTTGTTTGAGGGCGGCCACAACTTTTTGATAGTGACTCAAATCCTGATAAGACAGTTTGCGTCCTTGCCGGTCTTTGAGCCATTTTTCTAACACTTGATACCCGCCAATGTGAAAATCCCACACGTCCGGGGCGATACCCTCAAAATATTGGGTTTTGTTGAGGTAAACCCGTTGGGCGGCCTCGTTATACTTGGGGTATGCTCTGGCGATGGTATCATCCCCTTTTACGGGATAACTGACCGGCCAGGGGGGGACTTGCTCCAGCAGGTGTAGCTTGACCAACTCCTGCCCCAACTTGACCAGGGCGGCGAATAACTCCCGGTTTTGGGTGAGGGGGACGCGGGGAAAATCTATTTTCAAAAATTCGGCGTAACGGCTGCGGTAAGTGGGGCTGTGAAACACGGCGTAAATGTAATCAAAAATATCTTCCGGGCCAAAGTTTGTTTGTAAATCCCCTTGCCCTTCCGGGGTAAAGGCCAGGCCCAACCGCTGCTCAACATCTTGCACAAATTTAGGGTTTAGGTTGGGCCGACGGGCGGTATATCCGGCTTCAGACTCAAATAATGACATCAAAACCACTTTGCCGCCTTTGGTTTGCTTCTCTTGGTGGCGGGGTGGGGGATAGAGATAGAGGGGGAAAATAAAGCAATTGTCCAAACTGCTGATAAATTCTTTAGCGACAATTTGATCTGATACAAAAATATGTAACCAGGGCAACTCCCTAATTGCTCTAAAAGTAATAAGCGCTAAATTTTCTTTTTTGATGAAGTGCTGAGAAATATCTTCACGGGAACGGGCTAATAAAGCAGAAGAATAAATGATGTATCTTTGGTCAAAACAACGATAACCAAAGGGGATAATACAATCCTTTGCATCTACATTTTTTGACCATAGTCGAGCCTCTTTAAGCGAAAAAGATGAGGAGTCGTGAAGATTATAGGTTTCACGTATTTCTTGGTCGGTTGCTGGCCCCTTCAAAGTTGAAAGCCTGTTTTTTAGTTCTTCTGATGAGTAATCAGTAACAAAAGCATCCCGGCCCGTTGTAATCCCCATATTATTGTTTACAAAGATTTCCGTTATACCCCACCCTTGTTGATACTCGCCAAACAAATTAACATTTTGAGGCGCAAATAAATAAAAAGGTTTCTTTGGTTCAAATTCAATCCATTCAGTTGAGGCTATATCTTGACCGGCCAACGATTCATACTTGGTAGCACGTTCTCCCCATAAATCGGCGTGGTACACGTTGGCCGGGCCGGTTTTGCCCGGCTCTTTAATAAACAGGCCAATGGCTACGCCTTGCTGGATGTCAAAGACATTTTCATCCTTGCCGCCATCGGGCGCGGTTTCTTTCTTTTTGGCATTGCCATGCAGGTTTAGCAGGTAAATGTCGGTAAAGGTATGCATCAGATTTTGACGCATGCCTCTAAAAGTGGGGTTGTCCAGATAACCGTGATTGGTGATAAAGGCCAAAATGCCGGCCCCGGTCTGCTCGATGCGCCACTGCCCCCACCGGATAAATTTAACGTAATCGTCCTGTAACCACTTGGGGTTGCGCTCGCCCAACGGCTGGCCGTCAACCCGGTAATAGTCCTGGATCAATTCGCCAATAAAAGTGGGGGTTCGTTTGCCGGTGGCGTCAACCGTCCAACTGCGGTTGGCGGAATGGCCGGAGTAGGGCGGGTTGCCCATTACCACCAAAATAGGTAAATCGCGCTTGACTGCGGCGGCGGCTTTGGCTTCTTCGGTAATAATGCGCAACAGGCCAAACAGGGTTTGGGTTTCTTGCTCTATTTCTTCCAGGGTGTTGGTCAGGAAAATCTTTAGGCGTTCCTCACTGCCAAAATCATAAGCCCAGTTGGCCCGTTCCGCTTCGTCCAAATCCTGCCCGGCCAATTGCATGGCCAGCTTAAAATGGGCTACGGCGTAGGGGACCATCAACAGTTCAAAGCCATAGAGTTTGTTGAGCAGGTGGTCTTTAACGTAACTGCTCCACATGCCCACGTTGCCTTGTTGTCTGAATCGGTTGCGGATATGGTCAATGACCCCATACAAAAAAGTGCCTGTTCCGGCGGCGGGGTCAAGCAATAACATTTTGGGCAATTGCTGGTGGTTGTGGGTAAAGGTGGTAATATCGGCCAGGCCATCGGGCAGGTTAAAGCGGGTTTTAAGCAGGTGGTCAACCGACCGGACAAGGTAAGAGACAACCGGCGCGGGGGTGTAGTATACCCCGCGCAATTCTCTTAAGCGGGGGTCATAGGTGGCTAAAAAAGTTTCGTAAAAGTGAACAATAGGGTCTTCTTGCCGGGTGCGCCGGCCAAAATCGGTGAGAATGGCCTCCATATCGGCATTAGCCAGCAATTGTACCAAATCTTTGACAAAACCGATATAGGGTTCGTCGGCCAAGTCCGGGCCGGAGATCTCGGTAAAGAGGCGGCGCAAAAAGGGGTTGGTTTTGGGAATTTCGGCGGCGGCGGTAGCGCGGGTAAAGGGGGTATGGCCCTGGTGGTTACATCGGGCGGCAAAAAGGCCATAGGCAATGGTTTGGGCGTAAATGTCGGCAAACTCGGCCACGCGGCCCGGCTCGTCCAGGCCGGGGAGCAGGGTTTGAGCCAATGCCCGGCGCAAATCTTTCAACAGGTTAGAGGCGTGATTTTGTTCAATGGTTTGGATAACAATGGTGCGAATCAGGTGGGTAAGTTTCGCCATCCGTTGAGCCACTTCTTGGGAAGAGGTGAGCTTGACCAAGCTCTGGGCCAAAAATTGAGTGAGCAGGTTTTCCGCGTCGGTCAGGTCGGCGGCTCTTTTTATTTTCTGACCCGTGGCCGCGCCCAATTTGGCCGTGTAATGCAGTTCACCTTTGAGATACCATCTAAACTCAAGATAGTCGGTTAAAATCAGGTTATCCAGTGAGCTTTTATAGCGTTTGAGTTGCTCGGTTTTGTCGGCTTCATCCAGTGACCGGCCAATGTCTTTGGCCTCAAGATAACCGATGGTAAAATCATCTCTGAGAATGGTTAAATCGGGCGCGCCACACTCAACCCGTTTTGGCTCGTTAATCACGGTTAAACCGGGTTGCTGATTTTGTAACAGGGTTTGCAGGGCGGCCCGGTAACTGTGTTCGGTGGCCTGGGCGGTTTGGTATAATTTCTCAATGCTTTTGAGATATTCTTTAAGATTGTCTGGCATGGCTGCTCGCTTGGATTTAGGGTGACAGTCACTGAAAATGACTGACCTATTTCCGGTAGAGTCTATTGTAGCATAACTTTTAACTTGCTGGCAATGATTGGCCTTAATTGGGGTGTGATTCAATTTGGGGGCGAGATGTCACTGCGAGGGTTCCGTAAGGCCGGGGCCTTACCCGTAGGGGCGTCTGGCCGGACGCCCCTACCCGATATACGATTTGGCACGGAAATTCCCAAAGCCCCGCTTTTTGTTTTGTGATTACTGCTTTATGTGATAGAATTTAACGTATTATCTTCCACCCGGTCAGGTTTACCTCGTCCACGCCAGGAGAAGCCCATAGATGCCCGGCGACTATTTGCCCATTCTAATCTTTGTGCTGGTGGCTGCCTTTATTGCCGCCTTTGCCTTGATTCTGCCCCACTATTTAGGCCCGCATCGGCCCAATAAGGTCAAGTTAGATGTCATTGAGTCGGGCAAGCTGAGTTATGGCAGCGCCCGCCGCCGCGTGCCCATTCAGTATTACATGATCGCCATGCTCTTTATTTTGTTCGACATCGAAGTGCTGTTCTTTTATCCCTGGGCGGTGCTGTTTTGGGATTTAAAATGGTTTGGTTTGGTTGAGATGGGCATTTTTGCCGCGTTGTTGATCATTGGCTACGTGTACATCTGGAAAAAGGGTGCCTTGGAATGGAAGTAAAACTCCCGCCCCCGCCGCCCCTTAAAACCGACCCGGCCCAAGATAAAACCGGCGCGGTGGGCGTGGCCGTGGCCCGGCTGGAAGACCTAGTCAACTGGGGCCGCTCTTATTCCATCTGGCCGCTGCTTTTTGGTTTGGCCTGCTGCGCCATCGAACAAATCAGCGCCGGAATGTCCCGCTTTGATATTGCCCGCTTTGGCTCCGAGGTGTTCCGGGCTTCGCCCCGCCAGGCCGATTTGTTGATCGTTTCCGGCCGGGTGTCCAATAAAATGGTCCCGGTCATCAAACGGCTGTACGACCAAATGTCGGAACCCAAGTGGGTGATTGCCATGGGCGATTGCGCTTCTTGCGGCGGCCCGTTTAATAATTATGCCATCATCCAGGGTGTTGATAAAATTTTGCCCGTTGACGTCTACGTGCCCGGTTGTCCCCCCCGCCCCGAAGCTCTCTTTTACGCCCTGAGAATGTTACAAGAAAAAATCAAGGCCCAAGAAAAATTGGGCAACCGCGAAGAATAGTTTGAGCCTTAAACGAATACACCAAAATGACCGACGCCGTTGTTGAGAAACTAAAAAATATTTTTCCCTATGGGCTAAAAACCGATACCGAATTTTGTGGGGGAACCACGGTTTACGTGGCCGCCGAGCAGTTCCACGACGTGGCCCTTTTTCTGCGCGATGACGAGGCGTTACAGTTTGACCTGCTGGTTGACGTTTACGGCACGGACCGCCTTAAGCTGAGCCGGCCGGCGGACCAGGCGGCCCGTTTTGCCGCAAATTACGAGCTTTACTCTATCCCCAAAAACAGATTCTTGCGCGTCATTGTGCCCGCGCCCGATCCCACCCCCGGCAACGGCACAAACGATTTGCCCGTCCTGCCCAGCGTTTCCGATGTGTGGCCCACGGCCAACTGGCTGGAACGGGAAACTTACGATTTGATGGGGATTGAGTTCGGCGGGCACCCCTGGCTGCGCCGGATGATGATGCCCGATAATTGGGTGGGCCATCCCCTGCGTAAAGATTACGCCCTGGGCGGCGAGCCGGTTAATTTTAGCCACCACCGGGATAATCCTCGATTTGCTCACCTGGGCCGGCAAATCATGGTCGGCCCTTCTTTTCTCACCGAATTGCCCGCCGATATGGACGCTGAAACCCACATGGTGGTCAACATGGGGCCGCAGCATCCGGCCACGCACGGCGTGTTGCGTTTGGCCGTAGAGTTGGATGGCGAAACCGTGATTAAGGTTAACCCGGAAGTGGGCTATCTCCATTCCGGCTTTGAAAAAACCGGCGAAAACAAACGTTACGAAAAATTCATTCCCTACTGCGACCGGCTGGATTACCTGGCCCCCATGAGCAACAACCTGGCCTACGTGTTGGCGGTGGAAAAATTGCTGGCCGTAGACCTGCCCGAATACGCGCAATTTGCGCGGGTCATCCTCAACGAATTGCAGCGCATTGGCAGCCACCTGGCCTGGTGGGCCACCCACGCCATGGACGTCAGCGGCACCATGCATTCGTTATTAATGTATGCCTTTACCATGCGCGAGCGGATTTTGGATATTTTTGAAATGGTCTGCGGCGCGCGCATGACCACCAGCTACTTTAGCGTGGGCGGTTTGCGCTGGCCCCTGCCCGGCGCGTTCAAAGAGGCGGTCAAGGCTTTTTTACGGGATTTTTCCGCCGTAATTGAAGATATGGAAGCCATGCTGACCAAACACCCTATCTGGTTGAGCCGCACCAAAGGCATTGGCTATTTGCCGGCCAAAGAAGCCATTGCCCTGGGCGTCACCGGGCCGCTGCTGCGGGCGGCGGGTGTGCCGCTTGACCTGCGCAAAATCCGGCCCTATTCCGGCTACGATCAATTTGATTTTGACGTGCCCACCGCCACCGAGGCCGATTGTTACGCCCGTTACGTGGTGCGTATCCTGGAAATGCGCCAGAGCATGCGTATTGTGGAGCAGGGACTGGACAAACTTAAACCCGGCCCATACCGTACCGGCGACCGCAAAGTGGCCCTGCCGCCGCGAGAGGAAATCTCCACCAGCATGGAAGCCCTCATCCACCATTTTAAACTGGTCACCGAGGGTTACCGCCCGCCGGAGGGACAGGTTTACCTGGCGGCGGAAAATCCCAAGGGCTGGTTGGGTTTTGGCCTCATTAGCGACGGCACGGCCATGCCGTATCGCCTGCGCGTGCGCGGGCCTTCCTTTGTCAATCTTCAGGCTACTGATATAATGGCCAGGGGGGGATTGGTGTCGGACCTGGTGGCCATCATCGGTTCAATAGATATTGTGTTGGGTGAGGTGGATAGGTAATGTGGTCAGAAAAAGAACAACTGGAGCTGGCCGAAATCCTCAAAAAATATCCCGATAAACGCTCGGCCATTTTGCCGGCGCTTTACCTGGCCCAACGCGAAAAAAATTGGCTGGACCAGGCCGATATTGCCGCCGTGGCCGAAGCGTTGGACGTGAGCGTGACCCACGTTCATTCCATCATTGGCTTTTATACCCTGTTCCGCAAACAGCCGGTGGGCAAATACATGATCCAGGTTTGCACCGACCTGCCCTGCGCCCTGCGCGGCGCGGAAGATTTTTACAAACGCCTGTGCGCGCGTTTGGGGCTGGGGCCAAACGGCGGCACCACGGCCGACGGCCTGTTCACGGTTGAAGAAGTGGTTTGTCTGGCCGCCTGCGATAAAGCGCCCTGCCTGCAAATTAACCTGGAGTATTACCAGAATTTAACCGACGAGCAGATTGACCAGGTTATCGCCGGGCTGCGAAAGGAGGCGGAGCAGAGTAGCGATGGCCTGGCTCGCCAAACACCGCCTTGATTTAATTTTTATTTTGGGCATCCTTATCGCCGGTTCGCTGGCTTTGTTCTTTAAAATTGGCGAAATACCGCCACCATATCCCTGGTCTGATGAGAGCGAAATTGCCGCCGACGCCGTGGCCACGCTCAACAGCGGCCCGCAGCTTTTTTATCCCGGCCAACTGGCCGGAGGCTCGTTGGCCGTTTGGCTAGAGGCCGGCTGGATGGCCCTGTTTGGCCGGAATCTGGTGGGCTTACGGGTACTCAACGGCCTGGTCAACCTGATTTCCGCCGTTTTGTTGTATCTGCTGGTTGGCCAACTTCCATTTATCCCTCAACGCGCTATTGCTGTAACCGCCGCCCTGCTCTTTGTCGTATCCACCTGGCTGTTGGGCCTGGGCCGGATGGCCACGCCTAATTGGAGTTTGACGCCTTTGCTGGCCACCTTGGTTTTTTACCTGTTCTGGCTTGGTTTGAATACCGGGCGGCGTGGTTATTTTTTGGCTGCCGGCCTGGCGATGGGCCTGCTTTTTTACGGCTACCTGCCCGGCTATTTTGTCCCGTTGGTACTGGCCCTGTTTTTGACCCTGACCTGGCTCATTCGTGGTTTTTACGGGATACGGGATACGGAAAGCGTACCCAATCCGCCGGTCTTCCACCTCCTCCTGCCTTTCCTGGTGGCCTTGCTCGTTGCCGCCCCTATTCTCAGCTTCTTTGCCCTCAACCCCCAGGCCACCTTGCAGCGTCCTCTCCAACTGGCGGATACCAATGAATTGTCTGCGCCGGGTTCCTGGTGGCAGAGCGGGGTAGATTTTCTATCAACCTTTGGCCTGTATCCAAATTGGCTGGTACAGGGGCATTTTCAGTATTTGGCCTTTGACCCGCTGGTCACAATTTTATTTGTCATCGGCCTGCTGCTGGCGTTGTGGCGCTGGCCCCAACCGGCTTACCTGTTTTTGTTGATCTGGTGGGGGGTCATGATTGCGCCGGCGATTTTATCCCGTTCGGCCAGTCAAGGTTTCATTTTTGAGGTTTGGCGCAGGGGAGTTGGCGCGCAGCCGGTTTCGTTCATTTTTCCTGCCCTGGCTGTTGGGGAAATCTTGAATCGCTTTGAGCGGTTTAAGGTCCGAGCTACTGAAAACGCCAACCGTCCAACCATCCAACCACTCAACCACCCAAATGTCTACCTGTTCCCCGTTCTCTTGATGGTCATCATCTCCGCCGGCCTGAGCTACTGGCTCTACTTCAACCAATGGGCCAATAGCGGCGTAATGACGGCCCTCTTTGCCGAGGCCCCGGTGCGGCTGGTTGAGTGGATGGAAGCCGAAAGCCGGCCCGATCTGCTCTACGTTTTTCCTGTGCGGCCCAACGTCAGCCCCACCACCCGCCCGGAGTTGTTTACGGTGCGTTATTTGTATGACGGCCCCGCCCAAACCGCCTTTCCCGTGTTGGATGAAACCACAATCGGCCCGGAGTGGGCCAATTTGCTGGCGGCTCAACCGGCGGTGGTCAAATTGATGCAACACAGCCGGATAGAGGTTGATCCCAAAGGTTATTTTGAGTACGCCCTGGGGTCGTTGGGCGCGGTGGCCAGCCGAGAGCAGCAGCCGGATTACCGGGTCACTACTTATCATTTGCGGCCGGGAGAAACCTTTGAAACGGCCCTAAGCCCGGCGGAGTTTGACTTTGGCGGGGTATTGCGTTTAACCGGCTACCGGCTTCAACCCGGCGCATTGGCCGCCGGGCAAACCCTGGGCGCGGCCCTGCGCTGGCTCAAACAAACACCGGCGGAAGCCGATTACAACGCCGCCCTGGCCCTGTACGACAGCCTGGGCTACGAGTGGGCCAAAGTGGACAAGCCGCTGCTCGGTGCGGAAGATTATTTGACCACCCGTCACTGGCCGCCCGGCACGGAGTCGAATGGATACTACGCCCTGACCATCCCGCCCGACGCCCCGCCCGACCCGTACACGGTGCGGGTGGTGGCCTATAACGCGGCCACCGGCGCGCCCTTGCCGCCGGCGGGGGGAGAAACAGACCTGTCGCTGCGCCTGGCGGAGATAGAAGTGCGGCCCAATCCTTTGCCCGTAGACCCCGCCGCCTTGCCTGTGGCTCAAATTTTTGACACGCAAATTCCGGGCGGATTAAGGCTTATTGGCGTGCAGCCTTCTGCCGCGTCCGCCCGTCCCGGCGATAAGTTGGCAGTGGCGGTGTGGTGGCAAGCGGATGAGGTTTTGGCCCAAAATATTGGGCTGATGCTGGCCCTGGCCGTTCCCGATGGCCGGCCCACGCTTTTGTTTGACGCGCCGCAGCCGTTGCTGGCCGGTTATCCTACCTCAACGTGGCCGGCGGGGTCTGTTTATCGGGCCAACTACCAGGCCCTCATCCCGGCCCAGACGGCCGGCGGCGAGTACGCCCTGGCCATGCGCCTGTTCAACCTGGACACCCTGGAGCCGCTGGCCGAGCAGCTCTTGCTGCCGGTGTCCATTGAGGCGAGGCCCCATGTTTTTGACGCGCCGGCCCTGGCCAATGAGTTGAACGTTGATTTTGAAAACGCAATTCGGCTGCGGGGGTTTGAGTTTGACCTGTTTTCGCCGGACCAAACCGTTCTTTTAAAATTACAGTGGCAGGCTTTGCGCCCGATACCGGAATCGTACAAAATATTTGCGCATCTGACCGACCCGGCGGGTCAAATAGTTAGCCAGGTGGATACGCTGCCCCAACAGGGCGCAGCGCCAACCACCGGCTGGCTGGCCGGCGAGATTATTGAAGATGAGTTGCAGTTGGCGGTGCCGCCGGAACTCCCGGCAGGATCGTACCGGCTGGTAGCGGGTCTTTATAATGAAAAAACCGGCGCGCGCTTAAGGGCGGGTCAAGATAACCAGGTAGTATTGGTTGAAAAGATCAGGCTGCCTTAACCGGCCTAGCCTGAGTAAGAGCGGGTAACTGTTCAGCCTCCATGTTGCTCCGAGTGATAGCGAGGAATCTCCTGGATATGGTGGTTGAAAGGAGTGACATGCCTGAGCAGTTAGAAGAGCGGAAAAACATAAATGCGCGTAGTTTTTAAACCGGCCATCACTTTTGTTGTGATAGGGGCAGCGTTGTTGGCCCTATGGCCGCTGGTTTTTCCGGCCGGGATGGCGATGGCTAACGGGCCGACGCCAACGCCCGCGCCCGGCCAGGCCACTGCGCCGCGCTGTCGCCTGGAACTTGGCGCGGATTGTGAGTTTGCCCGCCCCGACGATGTGACCGCGGGCGCGTTGAACGCCTTTATCAAACAAACCAACCCGCTGGTGGGCGTGCGGGACGTGCCTACCTATACCCTGGTGTCGGCCACTTTTGCCGGGCCTATGGCGGCGGATACGCTCAAAGCCGATACCTTTTACGTTGAGCAGGGCCATACTCGGGTGCGGGGCCGGGTAGACTACATTTCGGTGAACAACATGGTCATCTTTTATCCTGGCGCGCCGTTGCTGCCCCATACCACCTATACGGCCACCGTGACCGCGGGCGCGCGAGATGCGACGGGATACGCTCTACCTGATGACTTTTCGTGGACGTTTACCACCTTTTCCGGCCCGGTTGTTTTTGGCCAGGATTTAGGCGCGGCCAATATCCCCCTGGGCGGGATGACGATTTACTTTGGCGACCTGCATACCCATTCCGGTTATGTGGACGATAACTATTTGCCGGGCACCCCGGCCCAGGCTTTTGTGGTGGGCCGGGCCAACGGCCTGGAATTTATGGCCCTGACCGGCCACGACACGCACCTTAACCAGACCCGGTGGCAGGAAATTCTTACCCGGGCTAATGCCGCTACCGTTGCCGGGGCGTTTATTGGGCTGCGGGGATTTGAGTTTACCCATTCCGCCGGACACCTGAACGTGCTGAACACCGACACGTTTGTGGTTTGGACCGACGAACGTTATCGGGAGTTGGTGGATTTTTACGCCTGGTTGGCGGCCCAACCGGCCGCGATCGGTCAATTCAATCATCCTCTGCCCGATTTTAATTTTTACAACTTTGCCTACGATGGCGTGGTTGACCACCAGATAACCCTGCGCGAAATACTGCGCGCCGACCAGAGTTTGTTGAGCCTTAACCAGGGCTGGCACGTGGGCAACTTGCTCAATTCCGATACGCATGTGGCCGATTGGGGGTCGCAAAAATTTATGGGCCTGCTGGCGTCGAGTTTGACCGAAGCGGCCATCCTGGAAGCCGCGCGGGCCAGGCGCACGTTTTACGTATCGCCGCACGGCCAAAGTATGGCCCTGGTAATGCAAGCCAATGGTTATTGGATGGGGTCGGCGGTGCCGGACCCGGCTACGCTTAATTTTACGGTTTACGTGTACGACCCCCAGGCGGCAGGAGAACCACTCCGGCTGGCCGTGTACGATAATGGGGTGCGTTTGGTTGGCGCCTCGCTGCCCACGTATCCCGGCACATCGTTATACACCTGGACGCCAAGCCTGCCGGCCTACCTGGGCCATTATTATTACGCCGAGGCTTATTACGATGGCTGGACCTATCCGGCCTACAGCAGCCCGGTTTGGGTGGAACGTTCGCCCGTAGCCCGGGCCGGCTCAGCCCAAACTGTGCCGCCCGGCGCAACTGTAAGCTTAAACGCCGGCGGCAGTTGGGACGCCGATGGCGATGCGCTGGTTTACGAGTGGGTTCAGGAAAGCGGCCCGCCGGTGAGTTTGAGCCAGCATCACGCAGCCCAGGTTACTTTTGTAGCGCCCGGAACGTTAGGCGAGGCCGTGTTTCGGGTAAGGGCCACGGATACCGGCAGCTTGAGCGACGAGGATACCACCTCGGTCACCATCACCGACCTGCCCATCCTGACCCTCACCAAACGCGGCCCGGAAACGGCCAACCCCGGCGAACTCATCGCTTACACGTTGACCGTCACCAACAGCGGGATTACCCCCGCCACCGGCGTGGTCATCACCGATGCGATCCCGGTGGGGGCAAACTATGTTAGCGGTGGGACGTTAATGCCCGGCAACATTGTCTCCTGGACGGTGCCCAGTTTGGCCGCCAACGGGGGCGTCACCGAGGTAAATTTTGAGGTGACCACAACGGGCAGTATCGCTAACGTGGCCTACCGGGTTTCCTGCGCCCAGGGTGTATCGGCGCTGGGTAGCGTTCCGGTTTTGACCAACTGGAAAAAATATTATTTGCCGGTGGTTGCAAAAGAGTAGAAAGGACGACGAAGGACGAAGGACAAGGGGCGACGAAGAAAGGACGAGGGACGACGAACGACGAAATTTGATCGCTGGTCATTGGTCGTTGGTCATTGGTCGTTGGTCGTCATAATAACCACGGACGTTTAAATTATGGTCAATAAATTACTGGCACAACACGTTTTGCTGCGACATCGAGATGTGGCCAATATCCACCAGATTGATACTTATCTGGCTCACGGCGGTTACCAGGCCCTCAAACACGCCCTGGCCGCCATGCTGCCGGAGGCAGTGATCAACGAGGTGAGAACGGCGGGGCTGCGCGGGCGCGGCGGGGCCGGTTTTCCGGCGGGGGTCAAGTGGGGCTTTATCCCCAAAGACGTTTTCCCCAAGTACGTGGTGGTTAATGCCGATGAGAGCGAGCCGGGCACTTTTAAAGACCGGGAAATTATGGAAGCCAACCCTCACCAATTGCTTGAGGGCATCGCCTTGTGCGCCTATGCCGTGGGCGCGGAAACGGCCTACATCTACGGGCGCGGCGAATTTAAAACCCTTTTTACTACCACCCTCCGGCAGGCGGTGGACGAAGCCTACGCCCAGGGCTTTTTGGGCCGGAACATTTTGGGTAGCAATTTTTCTCTGAACCTGTACCTGCACCTGGGGGCCGGGGCCTACATCTGCGGCGAGGAGACCGCCCTGCTTAATAGCCTGGAAGGCGTGTTGGGCCAGCCCCGCAGCCGCCCCCCGTTTCCGGCCGTGGCGGGATTATACGCCAAACCGACCGTCATTAACAATGTTGAAACCCTGGCCAACGTCCCGCCCATCATCGCCAATGGGGCCGATTGGTATCGCCAGTTTGGCCCCGAAAAAAGCCCCGGCACTAAAATCTTTTGTCTGAGCGGGCGGGTCAACCGGCCGGGTAATTATGAACTGCCGCTGGGAACCCCGATCCGCTATCTTATTGAAGAATGTGGCGGCGGCGTGATTGAGGGCAAAGCGGTTAAGGGTATTTTGCCCGCCGGCGCGTCCTCGGCCATTATGGGCGCGGATAAGCTGGACACGCCCATGGACTACGAGTCTATGGCCGCCGCCGGCTCGATGCTTGGCTCGGCCTCGTTTATCATTTTGGATGAAACTGTAAACGCGGTGTGGGCCGCCGAAAAAAACATCAAATTTTTTAAGCACGAAAGCTGCGGTAAGTGCAGCCCCTGCCGCGAAGGAACGCACTGGCTGGCGGCCGTCTACCGTAAACTGCGCGAGGGAGACGGCACAAAACAGGATATTGCGTTGCTAGAAACCATTATCAGCCAGATGGAAGGCAATTGCTTTTGTTTGCTGGGAGAGTTTGTGGTGCCCGGCGTGCGCACGAGCCTTGAATTGTTTGCGGATGAGTACGAGGCGTTGGCCCGTGAAAAAGTTGAAACAGGGAAAACCGCGCCGGATTTGATGCATGTATGCATGTGTATTGAAGATAATGGCGATGACTCTGATTTTGTTATCCAATTTGATAGGGGGATATTTTTATGTTTAAACAGATAGCACGGTTTTGCCTGTCCATGGCTGGGGCCTGGCTGGTTGGTTTCATCTTGATCTTGAGCATGCATCCGCCCACCGGCGCAGCTTCTCCTCCCCCTACCCCTCAACACCCGCCCTATCCGCCCCGACCCCCTGATGGTGTTTCTGCGCCGCAATTTGCCCAAAACGCAGAAAAGGTGGGTGTTGCTCAAAACCTGCCGCCGCTCAAAGCCGTGTTGTTGGTGGGGCCAATAGATGGCGATGGCGGGAGTTGGACAACAGAAGAAAAACAAAATATGGATCTGGCCGCCGCAGAGTTGCAGGCTCATGGCGTAACAGTATACAAATTCTATACCCCCAACAACAATTGGGAACAAATAAAAACCGCTGCCAATGGCGCCCACTTTCTTTTTTATCGGGGACATGGCGTTTATTCTGGCGACATGCCGCCCACTTGGGTGGGAGGATTTGCGCTCAAAGATAAATTTGTTTCTTCGGATGATATTCGCAACGATTTAAATTTGGCTCCCAATGCTATTGTAATGCTTTACGGTTGTTTTACGGCTGGCTCATCAAGCGCCGCGGGTGAAGGTCAAATTGATATTACTGAGGCCAAACGACGGGTTGGCATGTATGCCCATCCCTTTGTAGATTTAAACATCTCCGGTTATTATGCTAATTGGTTTGGTAATGCATTTCAAATGTATGTGCGTTATCTGTTTGCCGGGCAAACCCTGGGCAAAGCTTACGAGTCGTACTTTGACTTTAATGCCGCTACAGTAGATCGTTCAACCTATCCCCATAATGCCGCTTACGTTATGTGGCTTGATAAAGACTATTGGAGTGAACGCTGGCAGTATAACAATGCCTTTGTGGGTAAACCGGAGGTGGATCTCCAAGAAGCAATGGGCCCCCACTTACAACTGACCAAAATTGTCACGCCAGCGGTGGTTGAGTCTGGACAAATGCTCACCTATACCCTCTCCGTGACCAACACCGGCTTTAGTGTGGCCAAAGGGTTCCTTGTAAAAGATCAACTCTATCCCTTTCTCAATTTTGGGGCTTGTTCATCAGGATGTGACCATAACGGTTCGGCCACCTGGAGTAATCTAAACATTGATCCAGGAGAAACCATTTCATTTAGCCTGATGGTCACTGCTACCCGCACTTACAGTGGAATGGTGTTATGGAATCATGGTTTGGCCCGCTATACCTCTGTTTATGGAACCGAGGTTGATGCAGTTGGCTCAACCGCTACCACCGTAATAAACCGAGTTCTGGCCATTACGCATACGCAACTGAACAGTAGCGGAATTTGGACGCCCACCACTTGGCTGGCCATGACAACGGGTATTCTCACCCAAACCACTGCCTTCACCTTTTCAGAATTGAGTGGGCCGATGGTCCCTGTGGACCCCCGTTTCCCACACCCATCAGGTTACGATTTTAGGTTGACGGCGACAAATATTCCTGCGGGTACGGCCATTTCCCAACTGGCTTCACCCATAACCTTCACCTTGCGGATTCCTACCTTGCTTACCCCAATTGAAAAGATACATCTCTGGCGGTGGCAAGAAGACCGGCAACAATGGCTTGATCTCTGCCAGGTAGATCAGTGTAAATACGTAGGCCAGGAATTAAGCGTTACAACTATGTATCTGGGCGATTTTACCCTGGGCCTGGATCGAGCTGATGTTTTTCTGCCGGTAGTTTTTAAACAAGATTGAGTTAATGCAGATCAAAAAATGACCCAGCAAATTACGCTAACCATTGACGGCTTTACAGTTACCGTTCCCCCGGGAACGCTCATCGTCGAGGCAGCCAAAAAAATAGGCAAAGAAATCCCGGTGTTTTGTTATCACGCCAAAATGGAGCCGGTGGGCATGTGCCGGATGTGTTTGGTGGAAGTGGGCGCGCCGGTTATCAACCGGGATACGGGCGAGCCGGTTCTGGACGAGCACGATCAGCCCGTCATCCGCTTTTCCCCCAAACCGGTGACGGCCTGCACCACGCCGGTCTCCCCGGGCATGGTGGTTAACATTGATTCAGAGGCGGCCCTGGCCGACCGTAAAGCAGTGCTGGAATTTTTGCTGACCAGCCACCCGCTGGATTGCCCCGTGTGCGATAAAGGCGGGGAGTGCCCCCTGCAAGATTTAACCCTCCGCCACGGCCCGGGCTTGAGCCGCTTTGATTACGAGGACAAGCAGCACTTTCCCAAAAAATATCCCCTGGGCGATTTGATTGTACTGGACATGGAGCGCTGCATCATCTGTGCCCGCTGCGTGCGTTTTCAAGATGAAATTGCCCACGACCCGGTTTTGGCCCTTGAAGAACGGGGCCGCTACGCCCACATTGTCAGCTACTCTAACCCGCCTTTTAACAGCCACTACTCCGGCAATACCACCGACATCTGCCCGGTGGGGGCGCTGACCACCCGCGATTTTCGTTTTGGGGCGCGACCCTGGGAATTGACCAACGTGCCCAGCATTTGTAATCATTGCGGGGTAGGCTGCAACACGGTTTTGGGCACGCGCGCCGGCACGATTCGCCGGGTGATGCCGCGGCAAAATGAAGCGGTCAATGAGATTTGGCTTTGCGACAAGGGCCGGTTTGGGCATCATTTCAACGGCAGCCCGCGCCGGCTGACCATGCCGCTGGTTCGCCGCCAGGGCCAACTGGTTGAAACCGATTGGCGCGAAGCCCTGCGGCTGGTGGCCGAAAAGTTTACGGCCGTTAAAGAGACCTACGGCCCCAATGCCCTGGGCGGGATTGCCGGGGCGCGTTTGCCTAATGAAGACCTCTACCTGTTCCAGAAGTTTTTTCGGGAGATTATTGGCACGCACAACCTTGATCATCGAGTGGGCCTGAATGCGGCCCTGGCCGATGAAACGGCTTTTACCGTTGGCGTGGGCGCAGGCACGGATTTAGGGCGGGTTGGCCGGGGAACAACCCTTCTGGTTATTGGCTCGGATTTGGACCAGGAAGCCCCCATTCTTTACCTGCGGGTGGCGGGCGCGGCCGCCCGGCGCGGGGCGCAGGTGATCAATGCCGGCGGCAGGCGGACCAAACTCGACGCCCAGGCCCAAACCCGGCTGCGGTATCGTTATGGCACGGCGGCGCACCTGGCCTTGGGCCTGCTGGCCTCGGTAGTAGGGCAGGGACTGCTGGATCAGGCCTTTGTTGACACCCGGGCCGTTGGCTTGGCCGGGTTAAAAAAGGCGCTGGCAGATTATCCGCTCAACAAAGTAGCGGATATTACCGGCGTTCCCGCCGTTGAGATTGAAGCGGCCGCCGCGGCTTTTGCCCGGGCGGATAACGGTATCATTATTTTTGGGTTGGAAGCGGGCAACGATCCGGCCCTCCGAGCTGCTTTGGAAGCCTTGGCCCTGGTGACGGGCCACGCGGGCAAACCCAACAACGGTTTGCTGGCCGTGTTGCCCCACGCCAACAGCCGGGGCGCGGCAGATATGGGGCTTGCGCCCGACCGCCTGCCGGGCTATGTGCCGCTTGAGGGAGAGCCGGGTTTATCGGCCCTGGAAATGCTGGGCCAAACGCCCAAAAAATCCCCGGTCAAGGCCATGCTCATTGCCGGCGCGGACCCGGCGGCAGAGAGCGAATCTTACCGGGCCGCGCTTGGCCGGCTTGACTTTTTGGCGGTTCAGGATTTATTCTTAACCGAAACGGCTCAACTGGCCCACGTGGTGCTGCCCGCCTGCGGCGTGGCCGAACGGGACGGCAGTTTTACCAATTTGGAACGCCGGGTGCAGGTTTTTGATCCGGGCGCGCCCGCGCCGGGCCGGGCCAGGCCCGATTGGTTGATCCTGACCGCCCTGGCCGGGCAAATGGGCGCGGATTGGGCCTATGCTTCGGCCGATGGGGTAATGGCCGAAATTACGCGGGCCGTGCCCCTTTACGCCGGGATGGAATTTGCCAATTTGACCGCGCCGGTTTCCCTGGCGCGTAAGACCGCCCATTACATCTACCAGGGCATGAGTTTCACCGCCGACGTGCGCGAGGGTTTACAATGGCCTACCCTGGCCGAAGGCGAGACCAAATTGCCCTTGCGTTTCATTGCGCCCGCCGGCCCGTCTCCGGCGGAGGGCGATCTAACCCTGGTGGCCCCCCGCGTATTGTATGATGGAGGCCGTTTGCTGGCCGAAGCCGAGGTGGTTAAGGCGCATCTTGTTCAACCAAGATTGGTCCTTTCCCGCCCCGACGCCGACAGGTTAAAACTGAGTTGCGGCGATCCGGTTACCGTATCGCGTAAGGGGGTATCGGTGGACCTGCCGGTGCAGGTCAACCGGGTGTTGGCCGAGGGTATAGCCATCTTGCCGCGTAACCTGGCCGGCTATCCGGCAGAAAAGCTGGTTGGCCCCGGTGGTTTATATGCCCGCGTAAAGGTAGAAAAGAAGTAGGAAGGAGTCGAACTTTTTAACCCCTAATCCCTATTTGCAGTGACAATTGACTTATGGATCCAACAATTATCACCACCATTGTCGAAATCATCAAAATTCTCATCATTGGGACGGCTCTTATGTTGAGTTTTGCCGCAATGACGCTCATTGAGCGAAAAGCGCTGGCTCGTTTTACGCTGCGTTACGGCCCCAACCGGGCCGGGAAGTTTGGCCTGTTGCAGCCCATTGCCGATATGTTCAAGATGTTCTTTAAAGAAGAGGTCATCCCTACCCACGTGGACCGGCTCGTTTACCTGATTGCGCCGGCTTTGGCGTTGGTGCCGGCCTTGATTGGGTTTGCCGTGGTGCCCCTGGCCAGCCAACCCTTTGTGCTGCCCTTTAGTCAGCGGCTTTTTGGCGCGTCTATTGAGATTACCCCCTGGGTGGCCGACGTTAACGTGGGCCTGCTCTACATCCTGGCCGTCGGCAGCTTGGGCACGTATGGTGTGATCCTGGCCGGTTGGTCGAGCAACAACAAATATTCGTTGTTAGGCGGCCTGCGGACCGGCGCCCAGATGCTCAGTTATGAATTGCCAATGGGGGCGGCTCTACTGAGTGTAACGCTGATGGCCGGCACGCTGCGGTTAAATGAGCTGGTGCAGTTGCAAGGTTTGTGGGGCGGGTTAGGGTGGTTCATTTTTATTCAGCCGGTGGCTTTTATTGTGTTTTTTATCAGCGCCCTGGCCGAAGCCGGGCGTTCCCCCTTTGACCTGCCGGAAACGGAAAACGAATTGATCGGCGGTTTTGTCACCGAATACGGGGGCATGAAGTTTGGTCTATTTTTTGGGGCCGAATATGTTCATGCTGTGGTGTTAAGTTTCATTGCCTCCACCATCTTTTTGGGCGGTTGGCAAGGGCCGGGGGTGAACGCCTACCCCTTTTTGGGCGTGATTTATCTGCTCATCAAGGTCACGTTGGTGATTTTTTTGATCTTGTGGATTCGGGCCAGCGTGCCGCGCGTGCGTTTTGACAAGATGATGCAGTTTTGCTGGAAATTCCTGTTGCCGTTAGGGATTTTGAATTTGATTGTCACGGCCATAGGCGTGGCTGTGTACAATTCTATCTTGGGGCATTGGTAGTATAGTAGCCGGGTTGTTTAGAAAGAGAGATAGATGAAGCCAATTTTTAAAGGCGTCAAAAATATTTTTACCGGCGCAGTAGAAATTGTCCGGGCCATGGGCGTGACCCTGAAATATTTTTTCACCAGGCCGGTCACCAATGAATTTCCCAGCGAGCCGGTAGCCGTTTACCCCCGTTTCCGGGGGCGCCACGTTTTAAAACGCTACGCTAACGGCCTGGAGCGATGTATTGGCTGCTCGTTGTGCGCGGCGGCCTGTCCCACCGATTGTATTTATGTAGAGTCTGCTGAGAATACCGATGAAGAGCGCTACTCGCCGGGCGAGCGGTACGCCAAAGTATATGAAATCAACATGCTGCGCTGCATCTTTTGCGGCTACTGCGCCGAAGCCTGTCCCACCGAAGCCATTGTGCTGGAACACGATTTTGCTCTGGCCGAATATGACCGCTGGGCTGCCGTTTACACCAAAGAGAGACTCCTGGAACCCCACCACCCGCCGCACATTGTTGTTCGTGATGATGAGGTTTATTTGAGCGGGCCAACGTGGGGAAAAATTAAAGCAAAAGCCGGAACGTGATGATAGAATGGGCCTAATATTCTTTTTTATCCTGGCGGCCATGGCCGTGGTGGCTGCCTTTGGGGTTATTTTTAATAAAAACGTGGTGCACAGCGCCCTCTCTCTGCTGGTAAATTTTTGCGCTCTGGCCGTTTTTTACTTTATGCTCAACGCGCAATTTTTGGCCATTGTGCAAATACTGGTGTATGCGGGCGCTATTGTGGTGCTGTTTTTGTTTGTGGTTATGCTTCTGGGCGCGGAGTTGGGCGAAAAGGTGTCAACCTGGCTGACCGTGCGCAATGCTTTTTTAGCGGCCCTGGGCCTGGTTTTGTTGACCATTATTGGCACGGCTGTTTTTGAAAATAATCATGTTTTTCAAACTGCCGGCAAAACCGGCGATCTCACCACTGCCGCCGTGCAGCAATATGGGCAAACGCAAATGATCAGCCGCGCCCTATTTACCGATTATCTTTTGGCCTTTGAACTGGCCTCGGTGTTGTTGCTGGTGGGCATTGTGGGCGTGGTTTGGTTGGCCCGCCAACCCCAAGAACGCGCCGGGCCGGAGGAAAATCAATGATCAACGACGTCCCCGTTTCCTATTATTTGCTGCTCAGCGCCATTTTGTTTGCCATAGGCGCAGGCGGCGTGCTTATCCGGCGCAATGCCATTGTTGTGTTAATGTGCATTGAGATGATGATGAACGCCGTCAACCTTTCTTTTGTGGCTTTTTCGCGTTATCTTGACTCTGCCGCCGGGCAAATTTTTGTGTTTATGATTATGGCGGTGGCTGCGGTGGAAGTGGCTGTGGGGCTGGCCCTGTTGGTTGAACTGAATCGCCATAAACAAACTGTCAACACCGATGAAATGAACTCCTTAAAAGGGTGAAAAAGATACCGTAAGGAGTAGATGGTAGCTCATTCTGAATATCTATAGGTTTCTGTGGGTGTATTGTCAATGATCCAACTAATCTGGCTGACCATTTTTTTGCCAATTGTAGGGGTGGTTTTAAACGGCATCTGGGGCCGCCGCCTGGGATACCAGGTGGTGGGGGCGGTAGCCTCCCTGGCCGTGCTTGGCGCTTTTATGGTGGGCGTGATCGCTGCTTTCCAACTGGGGCAGACCGGGGCGGTGGTTGTGCCCCTGTGGACCTGGGCCGCAATTGGTGACTTTAACGTTTCGGTCAGCTTGCTGGTTGATCCCCTCTCTTTGCTGATGGTGCTGGTGGTCACCGGCGTTGGTTTTCTCATCCACGTTTACGCCACCGATTATATGGTGCATCGCGCTGAAAATGGCCCCGCTCACCCCGACCGCGATTATGCCCGCTTCTTCACGTTTCTCAATCTTTTCATTGCCTCCATGCTGGTGCTGGTGCTGGGCGATAATTATCTGCTGATGTACGTGGGCTGGGAGCTGGTGGGTTTATGTTCTTATTTGCTCATTGGGTTTTGGTTTGATCGGCCGGCCCAGGAACAAGACCCCATTGACCTCGGCCCCGGCCGGCCGCCGGTCAAGCTGTTCCCTTTGCTCTCCCCGGCCGCATCGGGCCTGAAAGCCTTTATCGTCAACCGGATTGGCGATGTAGGCTTTGCCCTGGGCGTCTTTTTGCTCTGGACAACCTTTGGCACCTTGCAGTTTGCCCCGATTTTTGCCGAAGCGCCGCGAGTTGCCCAAACCATGCCCGCCGCCATCACCTGGATTGCCCTGCTGCTCTTTATTGGGGCGGTGGGCAAGAGCGCGCAGATTCCGCTGTATGTGTGGCTGCCCGATGCGATGGCCGGGCCAACCCCTGTTTCGGCTCTTATTCACGCGGCCACAATGGTTACGGCCGGGGTGTATATGATTGCGCGCAGCCACGTGTTGTATACCTTATCGCCGGGCGTTTCTATGCTGGTGGCCTTCATTGGCGCAGCCACGGCCCTGTTTGCGGCCACCATCGCCCTGGTGCAGGTTGACTTAAAACGGATCCTGGCCTACTCCACGGTCAGCCAGCTTGGTTACATGTTTCTGGCCGCCGGCGTGGGCGCGTACACCTCGGCCATGTTCCACCTGACCACGCACGCCTTTTTTAAAGCCCTGCTCTTTTTGGGCGCGGGTTCGGTGATGCACGCCCTGCACGACGTGATTGATATTCGCCGCATGGGTGGGTTAAAAAACAAAATGAAGCTGACCTGGCTAACGTTTTTGGCCGGGGGCCTGGCCCTGGCCGGGTTCCCGTTTATTTCCGGCTTTTTCTCTAAAGATGAGATTTTGGCCAAAACTTATCAAGCTTCAACCGCTCTGTGGCTGATTGGGGTTCTTACGGCCGGTTTAACCGCCTTTTACACCTTTCGGGCGGTGTTTATTGTTTTTTACGGCCGGCCCCGCGATCAATATCTTTATGACCACGCCCACGAAAGTCGCTGGCCGATCACCGCGGCCCTGGTTATGCTGGCCATTTTGGCCCTGGCCGGCGGCATTCTGGGATTACCGGCAGAATTGTTGCACGGCTTTGGCCTGGACGCGCCCCACTTTATAGCCAATTGGCTGGAGCCGGTTTACCTTGCGGCTGAACATACTGCCGCCGAACCGGGACATCATTTACCGTTCATGGTGGAACTCAGCCTGTTTTTGATTTCGGCCACTGTGGCCATTGGGGGAATGTTTGTGGCCTGGATTTTTTATCGCGTGCGGCCTACTATTCCCCAAACCCTGGCCCGGAATCTGCGCCCCATTTTTGTTTTGCTGGCCAATAAATATTACGTTGACGAAAAGATTTACACGCCCTTTGTGGTCAAACCCGGCCTTAAATTGGCCGAAGCCATGGCCAAAGGAGTGGACGTTCTTTTGCTTGATCGCCTCCTGGTGGATGGTACGGCCAAAGTTATTGGCCGGGGGGGGCGGTGGTTGAGTTATCTGCAAAGCGGTTATTTGCGCCATTATGTTTTGGCTACGTTTGTGGGGGTGTTGGCAGTGGTGAGTTACTTCTTTTTAAGGTAGTTTTGCGGAGCAGCGCATGCAAGCCTATTTACTGTCTGTTTTAATCTTTATCCCGGCGCTTGGCGCAATTTTGGTAATGCTCACGCCGCGCCATCGCCAAGATTTGATAAAGTGGTTGGCCCTGGTCATTACTCTGTTGGCCCTGGCTGTTTCCTGGCCGCTTTATTTTAACTTTGCCGATAACGTGGTTGGTTATCAGTTTGAGCACGTGCTGCCCTGGATCCCGGCCCTCAATATCAATTACCACGTGGGCCTGGATGGACTTAGCCTGTTTCTGGTTCTGTTGACCACCTTTCTGTCGGCGGTGGCTATTCTCAGTTCGTGGACGGCCATCGCCGAGCGGGTCAAAGAGTATTATGCCCTGATGTTGTTGCTGGAAACGGCCATGCTGGGCGTTTTTGTTTCGTTGGATTTATTCCTGTTCTATATTTTTTGGGAAGCCAGTCTTATCCCCATGGCCTTGCTGGTGGGGATTTGGGGCGGGCAGCGCCGGATATATGCCTCGGTCAAGTTCATTATCTATACTATGTCCGGCAGCGCTTTGATGCTGGCGGCGGCCCTGGTGCTTTATTTCCGGGAAGGCACTTCAGATTTACCGGCCTTGGTAGCAGGCTTAAATTTACCGGAATCCTGGCAGGTGTGGCTCTTTTTTACCTTTGCCCTGGCCTTTGCCGTAAAAGTGCCGCTGTTTCCCTTTCATACCTGGCTTCCGGCAGCACACGTTGAAGCGCCCACCGCCGGTTCGATCATTCTGGCCGGGGTTTTGCTTAAGATGGGCGCGTATGGCTTTATGCGTTTTGCCATCCCCCTCTTCCCCGCTGCCGTGCCTTTCTGGACGCCATGGCTGGCCACGCTGGCCGTCATTAGTATTTTGTATGGGGCCATGGTGGCCCTGGCCCAAGAGGACGCCAAAAGCTTGGTGGCTTATTCCTCGGTGGCCCACATGGGCTTTATTGTTTTGGGTATTTTTAGCGGAGGCCAACAAGGTTTGAGCGGTGCGGTTTTGCAGATGGTCAACCACGGCCTCAGCACCGGCATGCTGTTTTTTATGATTGGGGTATTGTACGAGCAGCGCCACACCCGTTTGTTTAAGGATTATGGTGGAATATGGGTTAAAGTGCCGGTGTTTGGCGTTTTCTTTTTGCTGGCCGTTTTCTCGTCGGTGGGATTGCCGGGGCTAAATGGTTTTGTGGGCGAGTTTGTGATTTTGCTGGGCACGTTCAAGGTAAATTGGGTGGCGGCGGCGTTTGGCACCTTTGGCATTGTGCTGGCCGCCTGGTATTTGCTCACTGCGGCCCGCAAATTGTTGTACGGCCCGTTTAACCCGGCCAATGACGGCTTGAGAGATATGAACGGGCGGGAGATGCTCATTGCGGTCTCCCTGGTGGTTTTTTTCTTTGTGATTGGCTTGTTCCCGCATATTTTCTTTGGCAAAATCAACCCGGCCACAGCCCGGTTAGACACTTTGCTCAAGGCTGCTTCAACTTTAGCCGGATGGTGAAGTTGGAATAAAAATTAGAGATTGACGTAATACTCCAATTCTCTCATCTCCCTCTGTTATGGAGAACCAATGCCCATAGACTTCCCGACCATTGATGTTACGGCTTTACTTCCAGAAATAATTGTCATTATCACCGCCCTGCTGGTGATGTTGTTTGACCTGTTCATCAGCCCCAAACGGGGGCTGGGCCATTTGAGCCTGTTGGGTTTAACCGTGGCGGCTATTGCCTGTTTGATGCTCCTGGGCGCGTCGCCTGCGCCTGCTTTTCAGAATATGGCGGTCAGTGATGGTTACTCGCTGATCCTCAACCTGATTTTTATTGTCACCGCGGCGCTGTCGGTGTTGGTGGCCATGAGCTATCTTACGGGCCAGGGCATGCAGCGCGGCGAATATTACACCCTGCTGCTTTTTGCCGTTAGCGGCATGATGCTGATGGGCGCGGCCACCGATTTGATCATTGTTTTCCTGGGGCTGGAAATTATGTCTATTGCCCTCTACATTTTGGCCGCGTTCAATCGTCGTCAGATGGCTTCCGGTGAAGCCGGATTGAAATATTTTGTGTTAGGCGCTTATGCTTCGGCCTTTTTTTTGTATGGCGTGGCTTTGATTTATGGCGCCACCGGCTCCACAAATTTACACCTGATCGGCCGGTGGTTTACCCAAAATCCCGCCGGCCTGAGCGATCCGATGGCTTTGGTTGGGTTGGGCTTGTTGTTGGTCGGCTTTGCCTTCAAAATCGCAGCCGTACCCTTTCAATGGTGGACGCCCGACGTGTATCACGGCGCGCCAACCTCGGTGACGGCCTTTATGTCGGTGGGGGCCAAGGCGGCCGGTTTTGCGGCCCTCATCCGGCTGTTGATGAGTTCTTTTGGCCAGGCCTTTGCGCCCGATTGGCAATTAGCCGTGGCCGGGCTGGCGGTCGTCACCATGACCGGGGGAAATATGGCTGCGCTGGCGCAAAAAGATGTCAAACGCATGTTGGCCTACTCCAGCATTGCTCACGCCGGTTATATTTTGGTGGGGGTGGCCTCGGCCACAATGACCGGGGTGTATGGCGTTTTATTTTATTTGATGGCTTATGCTTTTATGAACCTGGGCGCTTTTGCCGTTATCGCGGTCCTTGAACGTCGCCACGCCATTGGCTCCGTTATCACCGACTATGCCGGGCTGGCCGCGCGCCGGCCGTTAGTGGCCCTGGTGATGGCCTTTTTTATGTTTTCGTTGACCGGCCTGCCGCCCTTTATTGGGTTTTGGGGTAAATTGTACGTGTTTGGCGCGGCGGTGGCCGCCGGTTTAAGTTGGCTGGTGGTAGTGGGCGTGCTCAATAGCGCCGTCTCCGCTTTTTATTACGTGGCGGTGGTGGTGCAAATGTACATGCATTCGCCGCGTTCGCCGGAAGAGGCGGCTGAAGCCGAAGCCCCCCCGCTCAACTTAAGTTGGCCGGTAACGGTGACGCTGGCCGTGGCCGGCACGGCGACCCTGCTGTTGGGTCTTTGGCCGGCCCCTCTCTGGCGTTTGATTTTATTTGGCGTTTTTGGTTGACCTTTTACCCCAAATCTTTGGGGTACAACTTTGTGGTTAATGGCGGTATAATGTTATAATGAAGAAGATTGTCTATGGGAGATTCCAATGACGGCGCAAGAACCCAAAAAAAAGTTGAAAAAATTATCATCTCGCCTGTTAGAGCCAAACGATGCCATCCGGGTGCTTTACGTTGAAGACGCCGAGGTCATCCGGGATACAATTGCCAGATTGCTGGAGTTGAACGGCTACAAAGTGGCCTATGCCAAAAACGGCCAGGAAGGTGTGGCCATGGCCAGCCGTTGGAACCCCGACGTGGTATTGATGGATTTACGGATGCCGGTGATGGACGGCTTTAAGGCCCTGGAACAAATAAAGGCGAATCCGCAGACCAAACATATTCCGGTTTTTGTCATTTCGGCCTGGAGCGGCAAAAAAGAACGAACTCAGGCCAAAATTTCCGGGGCCGATGGCTTTTTTGTGAAACCGCCCGATTTGAACAAACTTATCGAAACCATTGAAAACGCGGTCAAAACCTCTGGCCGGCGCTGACCCCTTGCTTTGGCCATAAGCATCTTGCTAAGGATTTAGCCCTAAGCCCACCCCCTGCGGTTGGGCTTTTTGTTTTTTAGTCGTCAGCTCAAAAAAGTGGAGGCAAACTTATGAAAATCATCATCGGCAGCGACCATTTTGCGCGAGCCTTAAAAGATGACTTGAAGGCGCATCTTAAAACCCAGGGCTACGAGGTGGTGGACCTGGGCGCGTTTGATGATACGCCGGTTGATTATCCCGATGTGGCGGAAGCGCTGGCCCAAGAAATTGCCGCCGGTAACTATGAACGGGGCGTATTGGTTTGTGGGACGGGCATTGGCATGGCCATTGCGGCCAACAAAGTCCCTGGCGTGCGGGCGGCTTGCTGCCATGATCCTTATTCCGCTGAACGAGCGCGCAAGAGCAATGATGCCCAAATCATCACCATGGGCGCCCAAGTTATTGGCCCGATGGTGGCCAAATCATTGCTGGACATCTGGCTGCAAGCTGAATTTGCCGGAGGGCGTTCGGCGGCCAAAGTGGAGAAGCTTAAGGTCATAGATGAGCGGTATCGAAAGTGAGGATTTTTTTGGCAGGCCCTTTGTCACTTGACCGTCAACGGCTGCGGCAAAATAACCCGGCTGTCGCCGTTGGTAAGCCGTAATCGCCGGGTCGGCTCGGCGGCATCGTACAGGCCGACTTCAAGGGAGTACTGGCCGGGGGAAAGAGTAGCCGGAACAACTAGGGTGATGGGATCGGTGATGATTTCGCCCGTAACCCAGCCCTGGGTTGGTTTGGTCGGCGCGTGGTCGGCATTAACGATAACCGTTTCCGCCGGGCCGAGCAGGTGGGTAAAGATGGTGTAGTTTTGGCCCAGGAGGGCGTCGGCGCGCCAGTAAAGGGTGAGGGTGATTGACTGGCCCGGCGCGGCCCGGCAGCCGGCGCCGGTCCAGGTGGAGCAGTTAGCGCCAAGCAACGTGGTTTGGCCGGAGAAGTCGGCCTGGAGGGGCATGTTGACGTTATCCGGCGGCGTAAAATGGCGTTCGGTGGCCAGGATTTCCAGGTGGCCAAGTGGAAAAACCCGGTTTTGAACGGCGTTATGGCTGAAGTGAAGACGCAACGTGGCCGGGCCGGGCGCGGCGTTGGGCGGAGTGTCCAGCCAATATTGGCCCAGCACCATTTCGCCGGGCTGCCGGCGAGACAGGTTGAAGTTGCAGCCGGAGGTTGGGCAAAAAGCGAGGTCAAACGTCTGGTTGGCCGCGTCAAGTAGCTCAAAAGCAATCGCCGGATCGGTCTGATTGGCCGTTCCGGCCTGCCAGAGCAGGGTCAGCAAGAGGCGGTCGCCGGGTTCGGCGGTTGGGGCGGACAGTGTTATGCGGCGAATGGCGACAACGGGCCGGAAGTCAACCAATGGCTCGGTTGCCGGGTCAATATCTTGGACCGGGACCGGGTGGCTCAACCGGATGGGGCCAAGCCGGGCCGTCCGCCGTTGGGGGCGGCCTTGCTCATCCAGAATGTCCCAGCCCTCAAAGTTTTGGCCGGGCGGGTTAACTTGCCCCAGGCCCACTTCAATCAGGTAGGAGCCGGGCGGCGTGCCGGGGCGCCAGGCCAATTGATGCCGGGTTAGCACCACCTGGCCCGCGGGCCAGCGAGAGGGGGGATACTCATACGCGCCCGGCCGGCCCACGGCTGTTTCTTCAGCCCAGCCAAAACCGGCCTCGTCGGTCAGGTTGAGCGTGAGCAGAAGGTCTTGGGGAAGAGGCTGGCGGGGCACCCAAAACAGGGCGATTTCGTTGTCGTTCAGTTGGGTCAGGCCCAACAGGTCAACCCGGTTGGCAAAGTTGTATCCCTGGTTTGGCGCGGGCTGCTCAATGGGACTTTGGGAGAGCAAGTTGGTTTTGTTAGCCTCAAGCCGCCAGTGTTCCAGGCCCACGCCCCAAAAATCCCCCGCGTCAAGCGGACGCCGGCCAATGCGGTTGAGCCAGAAAGGCACCACCCCGTTGGGGTCAATCACTTCGTCCTGCCAACGGACCAGCCATACCCCCCCTTTGCCCTTGATCGCCGCCGCTATTTCCGCGGCGATGCTGAGATCGGTTACTCGTCTTACGTTCAGACGCTCCATTTGGGGCAGGGGCGTCCAGTTTTGCCAGCCGTAATAATAGGCCCACACCGGGAACACGTGGCCGGAACTGAGCAGCACGGTTTCGTCAGGGGTTTGCCGCTCGCGGACAAATTGGGCCAGGGCCTTAAAATCATCTTTGGCAAAGCGGGGGTCGGTGAACCAGTTGCACAGGCTGAAAAAGGAGGTTGAGCAGATGAAAAGAAGGCAGAGCGTGAGGAGGAAGCGGGAGGCATAAAATAATATAAAATGTGACATGGAAGAGGCCAAACGGCTGGAACCTGGGGTTTTTAGAAATTGGGTCAGGGCCACGGTGAGAATGAGGACGAAGGCGGGATAGGAAAGCATAGTGTAGCGGGGGTTGAATTTGGGTGATTGGGATGATAGGAGCAGGATGAGAGCGGGCGGAATGAGCAGCCAGAGCAGCAAAAATAATGATCGGTGAGCGGTGAATGAAATAAAGGGCGAAGGTCGGTTATTTGGTGTTTGTTGACCGGCTGATTGGGGGACTTGCCGGTTGATTATGGCCCATACCCCGCCGCCGGCCAGGATAGCCAGGTAGCCCAAGGCCAATCGCCGGCCGGTTTGCTCAAAAACGGTTTCGCCGGCGCTGAAGCTGATCAGGATTTTGCGCAGGGCTTCGTTGAGTTTGAGAGCGCCGGGCCAATAGCTGGGGTCGTCGCCCAGGCGGGAAAGCAGGATGGAACACCAGGGCAGGTAAAGCAGGGCGATCAGGCCGGCCGTCAGCAGCAATGGTTTGACCAGGGCTTTGGGCCAGCCCCGCTGCCAGAGTATAAAGACTGCGTACAGGGCGTGCGCGATGAGTAAAAAGGCGGCAAAGTAATGGGTGTAGAGGGCAGCGGCAGCGAGAAGAGCGTAAGCAGGGAGGAGGCGGGCGGCGGGGCGAGGCGCCAGGATTTTTAGGAGTAGATAGCCGGCGAGGGTGGCTTCGCCAACCAACAGGGTGTACATGCGGGCTTCCTGGCTGTAGTAGACCATGAGGGGGGAGCAGGTGAAGAGGATGGCCGGGAGCAGGTAATAGGTAGTAGTTAACAGGCCAGTTTTTTTGCCAGGAGGTTGAACCTGAAAAAGCCGGCGGGCCAATGTGTGAAGCGCGGGGAGGGTCAAAATATTAAAAAGGACAGAGGGAAAACGTAAAGCCCATTCGCTGTCGCCGTAGGCGCGGACGGCAAGCCAGGCGAGCAGGTAATAAAGGGGAGGTTGGATGTCGGCGGCGGTCCATTGGACCAGCTCCGGCAGGCCCATTTCAGCCAGCAGCCAGGTGACGCCTTCGTCGTACCACAGGCTTTGTTGGCCCAACCAGGCCAGGCGCAGGCCCAGGCCCAGAGCGATCCATAAGATGATGGCTAATAACGGGAAACGTTTGTTCATTATGGCCCAACATGCTACCACGCTGTAGGAGGAGAAGCAAAGAAAGCGGCGGCGGAATCTGGTTTGAAAATAGCCGGTAGCAGTTAGCCGGTAGCAGTTAGCCGGTAGCAGTTAGCCGGTAGCAGTTAGCCGGTAGCTTGCGGCCAAATTTAGTGGTTCGTCCTTCGTCGTTGGTCTTTCGTCGGTGGTCCTTTGTCCTTGGTCGTTGGTCGTTCGTCAAAAATGCCCTCTACTTGATCTCAATTTGGGCCAATAGGTAGGCGTTGCCGCCGTCGGGCAGGGCCAGCCGAGCCATTGTTTGCGCGTTGTAGAGGCCAACGTTTAGGGTATAAACACCGGGCGGCAGGTCGGGGGGCAGGTTAAGCACGTGGCGGTCAAGGATGGGCTGCCGGAGCGGCCACTGCGAGGTGGGCTGCGGCGTGAGCCAGGTAGGATAGGCGTCGTGTTGGGCGGCCAGAACATCGCCGGGGGCCAGGAGGTGGACAAAGACGGTGTAATCGGCGGGGGGCGGTTGCGTGGCCTGCCAGTTCAGCAGCAGCGACAGGTTTGAACCAGGGCGCAGGCTGCCGGCCTTAAGCCGGTAGCCCGTTAACCGAATATCGGCCCCAAACCGGGCCTCGATTTGGGTGAGAGGCTGCCAGGTGGGAACCGGGGCGTGGCGTTCTAAAAATGGCCCCTGGCGATGAAACGTGACCAGTTGCGCCCAGCGGCCGGGCTGTAAACGGACGTTTTCTGAACTGCTGCTCAGGGGCAGGCGTTGGGTAAAGTTACTGAAACTATCCGGCGGCCCTGCGGCCAGGCCCAGGTGAAAAGTGTCGGGCAAAAGCTGGGGCAGGGTGGCGGTGACGATGATTTCGTTGGGCTGCCAGGCGGCGGGCGGATACCAGAGCGGGGCGATCATGGGCACCTGGGCGGGGTCGCTCAGGAGTTGGCCGTTGTCGTCGTAGACCAGGGGCCACAGCCGGAGGTCGGTTGGCAGCGCGCCGGAAGTTTGCCAGTAAAAGTCAAAAGTTACGCCGTCGTCCGGATCGTCGTGTGCCTCGTAGCCTACCAATTGCAAGCGGCCGTCGCCAAAAGCAAGCGAGACGGGGTGAGCAGGCTCCGTTCTGGCGCGGGCAAAGTCATAAAAAGAGCAGGGTAGGGGCAGGATAGGCGAACAAGGCGAAGTAAGGCCAGGGGCAGGAGGTAGGAGAGGGGCAGTGGCGAGAGAGTTTTGGGCCAGGATGAGGCCCTGGTCGGCTTGCAGAAGCTGCCACGGCCCGGAGAGCAGTTCCATGATTTGGACGTGGGCGTCGGCGGGATGGACGCCGGGAATGTCGGTGACGTCCACCAGCATGTAGTCTGCTGTTTGCCGGCCGGTGGGAAAAACGTAAATGACGCGCCGGTGGGCCAGGTGGGGATGAACGGCGGCGCTGGCCGAGACAACGGCCTGGGGGGGGATGGGCCGGATAAAATCGGGCAGGCGGGTGGCGGCCGGGCGTTTGGCATAATGTTCGGTACGGATTGAGAGCGGCGTCCAGCCGTGCAGGGCGTGGTAGCTCAACGACCATACCAGCAGCCACAACACCACGCCGCTAAGCATGGTGGTTTGGTGGGATTGCCGGTTGGTTTGGCCGGGGGAGGTGTGGTTTACCAGGCGGCGCGCGCCGTAGATAGCGGCCAGCACAAAAGCGACCACCAGGGGGGCGGAGTAGTGCTGCTCGCCGGAGTATTGGCCGGGGAAGTTGCTTAACAGGTTGGCCGCCAGCACGGGCAGGCCCAGCAGCAGCAACTCCGGCGCCAGCAGCGGCAAAAAACCGGCGGCGGCAAAAAGGCCCAGCAAATATTGCCACCGGGCCGGGTCCTGAAGCAACGAGGCCAACCCGGCCGGCCCGCCGGGGTAACGATGGGCAAAATAGATTGGCCCGTTTGTGCCAAAGTATTGGCGGGCCAGCGGGGCCACAATCAAAAAAGTGGCCCCTAAAAACCAGACGACGCTGAGCACAATGAGCAACAGGCCATGCGCCAGCGGCGATTTGTAATTGGCCATTTGTGATTTGTTTTTGGCCGGGTAGGAGTGAAGCAGCAGGAACAGGCCCAACATGGCGGTCAGGGTGGGTAGGGTTTCTTTGGCGGCCATGGCCACCACAGCCCAAACCCACATCCAGGGCCAGCGTTTTTGGCCGGCGTACCAAAAGGCAAAAAGGAGCGGCGCGACCACCAGGGGGTCGGCGTGAAAATCGGCCACGTTAGCCGCTTGCAGGTGGGGAAAGAGCAGGTAAACCAGGGCAAAGGCCAGGGCGGCCCAGTTGGTGAATTGTGAATGGTGAATGGTGAATGGTGAATGGTCAAGCCTGAGTTGGTCCCGGGCTATCCAATAAACGGGCAGGGCGCCCAGAGCCAGGGCCAGGGATTGGACAATGAGCAGCAGGCGCACGTCGTCCCAAACAAAAAAGAGCAGGGCCAGGGGCAGCAGGATGGGTTCAAAATGCTCGGCCAGGCGCGGTTGCTGGCGTTGGCCCCAGGTCAATTCCATAAAAGCGCCCGGCCCCCGCGCCGTGTTCCACATGGGCTGGTCAATCAGCGACAGGTCTGCGGCGTAGGAGTTGAGCGTGGCGTGGCGGTGCAGGCTGTACCAGGAGAAGTATCCGGCGTAGGCCAGCATCAACAAGGCCAGCAGCAGGCCCGGAATTTTTGATGGCGTAAGCAGAGATAAACGCGGCAAGGCGATTATTCACTTTCAGCATGGGTCGTGACCCGCTGTAAATCCTGGCGGGTGTACAATGTTACCATAGTAAGCGGGAAATGGTCAAAATAAGCTTGGGGGCATTTCACTGTTGTTTAGCTGCCCACCGCCCCCAATGGGCGTAATGATAAAAATTAATAATGATATTGATTTTATTTAATTTTTATTTTGACAACTTTAATTTTATCCACTATTATATCAATAATATTGGATAACGTTTTGATAGTTGGCGAATAGCCAATGAATAGGTAACGTTGGGGAAAAGGTGATATTATACCTTTTGACGAACGGTCAACGACCAATGACCAACGACGAACGACCAACGACGAACGACCAAATTTCGTCCATCGTCGTTTGTCCATCGTCTTAGAGAAAGGAGTGGCAAAATGTATCCTGTGATCAATGAATGTCCCATTTGTAAAGAATCCCTGGTGGTGACCAAACTTTACTGCCGCAATTGCGACACCGGCCTGGAGGGACACTTTGCCCTGGGACGGTTTCACAGCCTGTCGCCGGAGCAGATCAATTTTGTGGAAACCTTTATTCGCTGCGAAGGCAAGATCAACCGGGTGGGCGAGGAGTTGAACATCTCCTATCCTACCGTGCGCGCCCGGCTGCACGATCTCATCCGGGCGATGGGGTATGAAGTAAAAGAAGAAGAAGCAAGCCCGGCCAAAGGAGTGGATCGAAAGGCCATTTTAGACCAGTTGGCCGCCGGCGCAATTACGGCGGAAGAAGCCGCGCAGAAATTAAGGGGCGGTTGACCATGGACCAGGTCCAATACAAAGTGCTGCAACTGGTGGCCGCCGGCGCTATCTCGGCCGAGGAAGGGGAGCGCCTGTTGGCCGTGTTGAACACGGCCGGAACCTGGGCCGGGGAATCGATCTCCCCCGGCCCGGCCAGGATAGAAACTCGGTCGGCGCCGTTTGATTTCCCACCCCGGCCGGTCTGGGCCAGGTACCAGGCGGCGCTGCTGGTGCCGGGCGGCACGCTGGTTATCATTGGGCTGGGCGCTATTTTTTTGGTGTTTGGCGGCCCTCTTGGCGCGTGGTGGCTGCTGTTAATTTTGCCCGTGATGCTGGTGGGCGTGTGTCTGCTGCTGTTGGCCTGGTGGAGTGAGCACAACCGCTGGCTGCATTTGCGGGTTAAAACCGAGGACGTTAACTTTGGCTTTAACCTGCCCCTGCCCTTGAGTTGGCTGGTGGGGGGCTTTAAAATAGCCCGCTTTTTTGAGCCTCGGCTGGCAATGGTGACCGATGATGCCCTGGACGCGCTGGTTGACGCCTCAGCCGAAGGTATTTTTCACGTAGAAGTTGATGAAGACAAAGAGTATGTGCAGGTTTATTACGGTTGAACCGGAGCGCATACCTGAATTTTAAGGAAAGAGAGTGAAGATCATGACCCTGAATGAAGAACGTATGCAAATTCTTAAAATGTTGGAACAAGACATTATTACGGTAGATGAAGCCGCCCAACTGCTGGCCGCCCTGGAAACCGGCACGGCCAAAGAAAGAACGGCTTTACCGCCTAGCACCGTGGACAAGGCTAAATGGCTGCGCGTTCGGGTGACCAATCAACAAACGGGCAAGCCAAAAGTTACGGTAAACGTGCCGGTGAGCCTGGTGAACGTGGCCTTAAAAATAGGGGCCGGTTTTGTGCCCGAGCTGGAGCAGATGGACTCTGAGCAGGTGATGGCCGCCATCGAGGCCATCAAAAGCGGCGCGCACGGCAAAATTGTAGATGTTGAAGACGATGAAGGCGGCGAGCGGGTAGAGGTTTTTGTGGAATAGAGCGCGGATAGCCCTTTGGAGCATCACCGTGAAAACCATCCTGAAAAACAAACACTTAATCACCCTGGGCCTGGCCGAAACCATCAGCGGCATGGGCAGTTGGATCACCATGATGGCCGTCTTTTCTATCCTGATTTTTAAGGGCGGCGGCAACGTGTGGCAAAGCAGCGGCATTATGTTGGCCGGGCTGCTGCCGTTATTAATCTTTAGCCCGCTGGCCGGAAAATTGGCCGACCGTTTCAGCAAAAAATACCTGATGATGGCCAGCGAATTGTTAAGCGCGGCGGTCATTTTGGCCATCTTTTTAACCCAGAACCCGGCCTTGATTTACGTTTTGATCGCCCTGCAAGCGGCGTTGGGGTCGGTGATGGGCCCGGCCCGGCAGGCGTTGGTGCCCGCGCTGGTCTCGCACCCCGACGAGTTGACGCGGGCCAACGCCTTTTTGCAGCAGTTGGCCAGCTTCATCAAAATTGGAGCGCCGATGCTGGCCGGGTTGCTCATCACCTGGCTTGGCCCTTATAACGCAATGTTGTTTGACGTGCTCTCGTTTATCCTGGGGGCGGGTATCCTGTTCTTCCTGCCCAATCTCAAAGCCGGCCGGACCAATCCCGGCGCGGCTGAGGACGCGGTTGCGGCCGGTCAGGCTCAACCCGGCCTCAAACCCCTGGCCGTAATCTGGCGCACGCCGGCCTTGCGCCTGTTGTTTGTCACCAGTTTTTTGATGATCATTAGCGTGATGGCCTTTGACATTCTGGGCGCCATCTATACCAGGGACATTTTGCAAGGCGACGAAAGTATGTTTGGCTTGTTGATTGGCGCGGTGGGCTTGGGCACGGTGCTCAGTGGTTTTTATTTGCTGCTGCGCCAAAAAACCGTTAACCCCTGGCAGGACCTCAAACTGGGCCTGTTTTTGCTCATGTTTTTGCCCGGCCTGCTGGTTTCGGCCAGTTTTTTTGAGCCGTCCCTGTTCACCAAGGGGATCGCCCTGGTGAGTTCTTTTATCGGCGGGGTGGGAGTTGGCTTTTTGCTGGTGCAACTTGGCACATTATTGCAAACGCTTTCCCCGCCCGCCATCCTGGGCACAATTTCCGGCTATTATCAGGCCTCAATGGTGGCCGGGCAGCTTATCTCCATTTTGGGGGCGCCGCTGCTGGTGCCCGGTTTATTGGGGATGACGGCCTTCCTGTTCCTGGTGGCCGTCTGTTTGGGGTTGGTGTGGATTTACATGGCTGCTTCGGTATCGCTGATGCAACGCCGGCAGTTTGCAAAAGCCGCCATCTGAATTCGACTCTTCTAAATTCAAAACAGCGCCCTTAAGAAAACCTTTGCCAAATTTTCTATTCCCCCGGCCTGCGTTATAATGAAGATATGAATCAATTAGACCGCCTTGAACGGCTGGCCCAACGTTTGATAGAAAAGCCATTTCAGCGTCTCTTTCAGACCCGCTTGCATCCGGCTGACCTGGCCGACCATTTGACCATGGTGGTGGCGGCATGTCGGGATGGGGCTGACTCTCGCCTTATCCCAAATCACTACCAAATTATCATCAACCCCCTTGATTACCCGGCCCTGGTTGATGGCGCCGGCGACCGGGCCATTATGGCCGATCTGGTTAATCATTTGACCGGCCTGGCCGCCGAAGGGAATTGCCAATTTCAAGGGTCGCTCCAGGTATCGTTGGTGCAGAGCGAGTCTGTTCCACCCGGACGGGTTGAAGTAAGGACCGGGCATACGGGGCATAATTCCGGGGAAGCATGGTGAGCCTGGATTGGATTTTGTTTGGCCTGCGGGTGTTAGCCACCGTTATCCTGTACACCTTTCTGGGGCTGGCCTTTTACCTTATCTGGCGTGATCTAAAACGCGCCGAGTCTCGCTCCACCGCCGCTCCTCAATTGTCCGACCAATTGCGCATCGTTGCGGCGGCTGAAGGCCAGGCGCTGGTAGTGGGCCAAACTTTTCCGCTGCAATCAACCACCCTGTTAGGTTATGGCCCTGAAAACACAATTATTGTGAGCGAGGCCGATGCCTTGACCCAACAGGCTCGTTTGCGCCATCAAAGGGGCGTTTGGTGGCTGGAAAACCTGGGCGGCGAGGACACCACCAAGCTCAATCATGCGTTTTTGACCCAACCTGCGCCTTTAACGAATGGCGATATTATTGAGATTGGCGATGTCTGTTTTAAATTTGAAGTGGCGGTGGAAAAAGCGCATCCCTGATTGGCAAGGTAAAACTCAACGTGCCTATGTATCTTGAACAACTCTCCAATGCCTTTGGCGTTTCCAGCGCCGAAGATGAAGTCAGAAAAATTATTATCGAAGCGGCCAGGCCGCACGCCGATGAGTGGCGCGTGGACACTATGGGCAACCTGTTTGTCACGCGCCAACGGTGTAGTGGAGCAGCCAGCTCTCTGCGCGTGATGGTCACCGCCCACATGGACGAAGTGGGCTTCATCATCTCCAAAATCACCGACAAAGGCTTGTTAAAATTTGAGCCGGTAGGCAGTTTCAATCCGGCCGTGCTGCTGGGCAAAGCGGTGGTGGTAGGCCGGGAACGTATTCCCGGCGTGATTGGCCTCAAGCCAATCCATCTTCTCTCCGGCGATGAGGAACAAAAAGTGCCCGGTATCGCTTCGCTGTATATTGATATTGGCGCCACCGATAGCGAAGCCAACGGCAAGGTTAAAGTGGGCGATTTTGCCACCTTTGCCACCAAATTTGGCCGCCTGGGGGGGCAGGCTCGCCCGCGCCAGAACCGGGGTTTGGTCAGGGGCAAGGCCCTTGATAACCGGGCCGGCTGCGCGGTTCTGTTGGAACTTCTCAAAGGCGATTATCCCGTAGACCTGATGGCCGTATTTACGGTGCAAGAGGAAGTGGGGGCGCGCGGCGCGCGAGTGGCCTCATACACGGCCAATCCCAACCTGGCCTTTGTTGTAGAATGTACGGCGGCGGATGACCTGCCGCCCCTGGATGAAAGCGCCCTGGATGGATTTCCTTGTTTGGGCCAGGGCCCGGCCATCACGGTCATGGATCGTTCTTTTATGGCCGACCGTCGTTTGGTTGACTTGCTGGTGGCTACGGCTGAGGCGGAAGGGTTGCCCTATCAATTCAAACGGCCCGGCGTTGGCGGCACGGACGGTGGGGCCATCCACCTGGCCCGCGAGGGCGTGCCTTCGGTGGCGGTGAGCATGGCGGCGCGATACATTCACTCTCCTGCGGCCGTTTTGGATTTGGCCGATTTCTGGAACACCGTCAAACTGATGCAAGCGGTGTTGAAACAATTGCCAAAACAGGAGTGGTAAAATTTGTTAAAAGATTTAAATATCCATGTGCCCAATATCAATGAGCGTGAGCGAGTGCCGCTGGACGCTATCCAGGCGGTTGTCGAGCATATTGCCCAAACCTTTGCCCCGGAGAAAATAATTCTCTTTGGCTCGTATGCCTACGGCCAGCCCAAACCCTGGAGTGATGTGGATTTATTGGTGGTTACGGAGACAGAAGACCCCAAAAAATTGCAAAGAGATATTAGTGTTTCCTTTCGAGACCCGATAGGGTTAGATATTTTGGTGCGTACTCCACAAGAAATAGAGAATCGCATTTCATTAAATGATTTTTTCTTACGCGAGATTGTTACCAAGGGTAAAGTTCTTCATGAACGAACTGACGCTAGAGTGGGTTCAAAAGGCGGAAAATGATTTTGTTGCGGCAGCAGCGTTATTGAAGCTGAAACTGGAGACTATGGCTGATGCCATCTGTTTTCACTGCCAACAATGTGCCGAAAAATATGCCAAAGCCTATCTTCATTATCAATCAGTTGAATTTCCACGCACTCATAATTTATCTCAACTATTGTTGCTGTGCGAGGAACGGGATAATTCTTTCTCCACCATTGCGTTGGAAATGCAAGCCCTCAATAGCTACAGTATTGAAACTCGCTATCCAGGCCGTTTTGCCACAATTGAAGAGGCCGCAGGCGCTGTTGAAACTGTGGAAACCGTGCGTGTCTTTATCCGGTCAAAATTGGGAATGGACAAAATATGATAAATCCCCAACTTGCCGGTAAAGTGGTCTTAATTCAGTCGCCAATCATGGCATTGGCGCGGCCACGGCCAGAGCGTTTGCGGCCCAGGGCGCAGTAATCCTTAACGGAGAAAATACATGAAAGATCTCATCAAACAACTCACCGAAGCCTACGGTCCGCCGGGCTACGAACAGGCTGTCCGCGACCTCATCCGGCAGCACGTTACCCCTCACGCCGACAGCGTTGAAGTTGATCCCCTGGGCAACTTGCATGCTGTTAAAAAAGGGAACGGCCAGGGAGTCAAGATCATGCTGGCCGCCCACATGGACGAAATCGGCCTGATGGTATCTCACGTTGACGATAAGGGTTTTGCCCGCTTCACCTCGCTGGGTTTTGTCCACCCGGCCACCATGGTGGGCAATCGGGCCATTTTTACCAACGGGGCTATGGGCGTCATCAACGTGGAAAAGTGGCCCCACCCGGACGCCCCGGACCACTCGCAGCGGAGCCTGTATCTTGACTTTGGCGTCAAAAATAAAAAAGAACTGCCGGTGCGGGTAGGCGACGTGGCGGCTTTTCAGCGTCCCTTTGTGGACCTGGGCGACGCTCTGGTAGCCAAAAGTATGGATAACCGGATTGGCTGCGCCATTTTGGTTGAAACCTTGCGGCAGCTCCAACAAACGCCCCACGCTGTCCACTTTGTTTTTACCGTGCAAGAAGAGGTGGGCGTGCGTGGCGCAACCACCGCCGCTTATAAGGTTCATCCCGATGTTTCTATTGCCCTGGATGTGACCGACAGCGGCGACGTGCCCGAACGCAAACATTTTGAGGTTAAAATGGGCCACGGCCCGGCCATCAAAATAATGGATAAAGGCATGCTGGCCCATCCCGGCCTGAAAAAATGGATGGTTGAGACGGCCACCAAGAATAAAATCCCCTATCAAATGGAAATTCTCACCCTGGGCAGCACCGACGCCAGGGCCATGCAGTTGGCCCACGAAGGCAGCGCCGCCGGGGCCATATCCATTCCCTGCCGCCATGTCCATACCCCCTCGGAAATGGTCAGCTACAGCGATGTGCAAAATGCGGTCAAACTCTTGCTGGCCATGCTCGCCGGCCCGGCTAAATTGGAGTGACCATGAGCCATAATATCTGGCCCACGCAGCCTCGCGTTACCGCCCAAATCAAATTCAGCGATGGCCAGGTGTTGGAAGGGCCGCTGAATACCACCATAGAACATTTTATCAAGGCCGGCCATTTTCCGGCAGAGCCGCTGCCTATGGCCTGCCTGGTCAACGGCCAACTGCGCGAGCTAACCTATCACGCCGACCGGGACCTTGAGGTCCACGTGCTCACTCTGGCCGATAGCGACGGCATGCGCGTTTATCGCCGCTCCCTGGCCTTTTTGCTCATTGCCGTAGCCCACGAGCTTTTTCCCACTGCGCAAATCATCATTGACTATGGCCTCAACTTTGGCGCGTTCTACTGCGAGGTGGAAGGGCGTCCTCCTTTTACCGAAGCCGAGTTGAAGCAGATTGAAGCCCGGATGCGGGAATTGGTCAAGGCCAACCTGTCCATTCTTAAGGAGCGGATCCCCTTGGCGGAAGCAGAGAAACTTTTTCAAACGCGGAACGCCGACGACAAACTGCGCCTGCTCGCCGCCCGGCGTAAACCTTACCTCACCGTTTATACGTTGGGTAAATACCGTGATTATATGCACGGTTACATGGTGCCCTCTACCGGCTATTTACAATATTTTGCCGTTGACACCTATTCGGATGGTTTTGTGCTGCGCTATCCTCGCGCTCATCAGCCCGACCAATTACAGCCCTGCGTTGAATACCCCAAGCTGGTTACGGTTTTCAATGAGTATGGCGACTGGATGGCCAAGTTGGGCATCAGGGATGTGGGGGCCTTGAATCTGCGGGTGGTTAGCAAAGACCTGCTGGAAACAATTCTGGTTTCGGAAGCGTTGCAGGAGCAGCGAATTGCCCAAATTGCCACCAGGTTAGCCGATTTGCAGGACCAGGTGCGGCTGGTGCTTATTTCCGGCCCGTCTTCGTCGGGCAAAACCACCTTCAGCAAACGCCTGGCCATTCAGTTGATGGCGCACGGAATTCAGCCCCTGGCGTTGGGGCTGGACGATTTTTTTGTTGACCGGGAGCAGACGCCGCTTGATGAAGGGGGGGGGTACGACTATGAGCATATCCAGGCGCTTGATTTAGAACTTTTTAACAAAACGCTTCTGCGGCTGATGCAGGGAGAGGAGGTCATCCTGCCGCACTACAACTTTTTCACCGGCCGGCGGGAGTGGGGCGACGCGGCCTCTATTAGCGACCAACACTTGATCATTGTTGAGGGCATTCACGGGTTGAATCCGGAATTGGTGCCGCACATCCCCCCGGATAAGATTTACCGGATTTACGTGTCGGCCTTAACCCAGCTCAATCTGGACCGGCATAATCGCGTGGCAACCACCGACTCGCGTTTGCTGCGGCGCATTATCCGCGATGCCCGCCAGCGAGGTTACCCGGCCCGAGAAACTATCAACCGCTGGCCCAAAGTGCGCCGGGGCGAACACACCTGGATTTTTCCCTACCAGGAACACGCTAACGTAATGTTCAACTCTGCCCTGGTCTACGAGTTGGCCGTCATCAAACCCATTGCCGAGCCGCTGCTGTTGCAGATTGAGCCGGGCAAACCGGAACACGTTGAAGCCAAACGCCTGCTCTCTTTTTTACAATGGTTTGAACCCTGCTCCGACGAATTGGTGCCCGACAATTCCCTGCTGCGCGAGTTCATCGGCGGTTCTATTTTGCAGGATACAAGGCGCGGGGTTGAGGGCTAAAGTAGCCAAAGTTGAGAGGCGTTGTTTTAACCAACCAAATACAAAACGCCAACCATCCTGTATGGCTGGCGTTTTGATTTTTAGAAGACAAAATAGTTCTTACTTGATAGGCCCAAAGTCTTTGCGACTGATACCCAGGTTTCTTAAAATACCACGAACGGTTCCGGGTTTGAGATCTTTTTGGCCCCAATCAGGCACAGCGACTACTTTATCAGTAGTAGGGTTATACCAGTAACGATGACTGCCTTTAGCGGTCCGGAGTTGATAGCAGCCCAACTTTTCCAGTCGTTTACTCAACTCACGATAGCGCATCAGGCGATAACCAGGGCTTCGGAGGTAAAGAGTGTTTCATCAAGTGGTTGCAAAGCGGGAGGTGGTTCTTTGCCTAGCTCTTTCCAGGCCATTATAAGACCCTCTAATGCTTCCTGAACATTACGTTGTATATCTTCGGGTGTGCTGCCTTCTGTGATCAACCCCGGCACATCTGGACTGGTAATGGTGTATACTTGATCCGTTCCGGGATTGAGTTCAAGGTTAAGCCTGATTTTGTACATTTGCATAGTCTGTTTCCTTTTCCCTTAATTATACCACAAAGCGCCTTATTTCGGTGATGAGGGCGGTGGAGCATCGTGTAGGTTTGTTTGGAAATGGGGTAAGTGATGACCGACTCGGCAAAGGGGATAATCCAGCGCAGGCCGGGTTCAAGAGCCTGGGTGCGGTAGCCCGTGGGCGAAATAGCGGAGATGACCACGCCGCGCTCCTCTGGTTGGATGAAAACCAGGCCGGCGCTCACGGTGGTCAAAGCAATGGCGGCCAGCAAGATAATGCCCAGCAAGCCGATCATCCCCTTGAAGCCGCCCCCCTGCCCTCGCGTAGCCCGGATGACAAACAGGACTAACAGGCCAATGGCCACCAACCACACCAGCACTGTTAAACTGCGAATAACGTCAACAATGTTCATAGGTTTGCCTCTCTTTGATGATATAACCCGCAAAGTTTACCGTTACTTGATTTGTTTCTGCTAGGCGTGGTCAGGCGATTGAAGAAAGCTTTAAAATTGCAAAATCGCCCCTTTATCCGCGCTGGTGGCTAATTTAGCATAACGAGCCAGCCAGCCGGTCAGCGTCAGCTTGGGCGGCTGCCAATTGACTCGCCGTTTGGCCAGTTCCTCATCTGAAAGGGCCACGTTCAACGTGCCTTTAGTAATGTCAATTTCAATGATGTCGCCTGTTTCCAGCAGGCCAATCGGCCCGCCCTCGGCCGCTTCGGGCGAGATGTGGCCAATACACGCGCCGCGCGTACCGCCGGAAAAACGGCCGTCGGTGATGAGGGCTACGCAGCTTTCCAGCCCCATGCCGGTGATGTTGCTGGTGGGGGCCAGCATTTCTTGCATGCCCGGCCCGCCCTTGGGGCCTTCGTAACGGATGACCACCACTTCGCCCGGCTGCACGTCGCCGCTCAAAATCCCGGCGTTGGCCTCGTCGTGGGAGTTGTACACGCGGGCCGGGCCGGAGTGTTTCATCATTTCGGGTAGCACCCCGGCGGTTTTGACCACCGCGCCGTTGGGGGCCAGGTTGCCAAAGAGCATGGTCAAGCCGCCGGTCTGGCTGTAGGGATTTTGCAGGGTGCGGATGCAGTCCGTATTTTTGCTGTCGCAGCCCTGAATATTCTCGCCCAGGGTTTTGCCGGTGACGGTTTGGGTGTCCAGTTTGAGCGCGCCGGGCTTTTTGCTCAACTCCCACAGAATGGCGCTGATGCCGCCCGCCGCGTCAACATCCTCAACGTGATACGCAGAGGAAGGGCTGACCTTGCACAGGTTGGGCACTTTGGCCGAAATGTCGTTGAGCCGTTCCAGCGAGTAATCCAGCCCGGCTTCGTGGGCAATGGCAATGGTGTGCAGCACGGTGTTGGTGCTGCCGCCCATGGCCATATCCAGGGCAAAGGCGTTGTCAATCACGTCCTGGGTCACAATGTCGCGCGGTTTCAAATCCCACTCAATCAGCTTCATGATCTGCGCCCCGGCCTGACGCGCCAGCGCTTCCCGTTCCGGCGTTTTGGCCAGGTAAGTGCCGTTACCCGGCAGGGCTAACCCCAACACCTCCGAGATGGCGTTCATGGAGTTGGCCGTGAACAGGCCGGAACAGGAACCGCAGCCGGGACAGCCGTAATCCTCCAAAATTTTGAGTTCTTCTGCAGAGATTTTTCCGGCCCGGTACGCGCCCACGCCCTGAAAAACCGAAATCAAATCTATTGTTTTGCCATCCGGCGTCACCCCGGCCCGCATCGGCCCGCCGCTGACAAAAATGGTAGGGATATTGAGCCGCATAGCCGCCATCAGCATGCCGGGGATGATTTTGTCGCAGTTGGGGATGCAGACCAGGGCGTCGAAACAGTGCGCCGAGACCATGGTTTCCACCGAGTCCGCAATCAGCTCCCGGCTGGGCAGCGAAAACTTCATCCCGGCGTGGCCCATGGCCACCCCGTCGTCCACGGCAATGGTGTGGAACATAAAGGGCGCGCCGCCGGCCTGGCGCACGGCCTGCCGCACAATTTCGCCAAACTCGTTCAGGTGGACGTGGCCGGGCACCACATCGGTATAACTGTTGGCAATGCCGATGAAGGGCTTTCTAATGTCGTCGTCGGTGTAACCGCTGGCCTTGAGCAGGCTGCGGTTGGGCGCTCGTTCAAATCCTTTTTTTACAGTGTCGCTACGCATAACAAACTCTCCTTAAAGATATGAAAAAAGCAATTTGGAATGATTCCCTCTCCTGGGGAATTGAGACATTGTAACACAACCAACTCGGGCTGACAATAGTTTGCAGTTTGGAACCAGCAATATCTCATTTTAGAATAAAGACCTGACAGGTTTTCACTTTTGAAGCTATTTGGCCTGCAAATATTTGGTGGAACACTCGTTTTTTCGTTAAATCCACAACAAAATCTGTCAGGTCTGCTCATATTGGGGATTTCTCCCTTTGGTCGAAATGACATGGGTGAACAGTTACCTTTTCTCTTTAGCTTAAACCGTTAAAACCATATATCCCACCCATACCCCCAGCACGCCAAATAAAACCGCCGTGAGAAGTTTTACTGTGCCAGCGTGAGTCTGGAACAGGGTAGTGAGTTGGCGGCTGCCGGTCCCCAGATAGGTGATCATAAAAACGGCCATCAAGGGCACCACAAACATCAGGTTGTAAAGCGCCAGGTAAGCAATAGCCGTAACGCGCAGGTCGGCCACGCCGGTAACAAAGATAATGGTGGGTAAATACACTTGCCCCGTACAGGCCAACTCAAACACGCTGACCAGTACGCCGGCGACAAAGGCAGCTCCAATATAGCCCCGCATCCGGCTGTGGGTGCGAATTGTCCCATGGATGCGTTTTTTGAGCGCCTTGGGTAATTGTAGTGAAATCTCGGCCAGTTGGCCCCGGCGGATCTTTAGATAATCTGAAATGCTGATAAAGGCCAGAACCAGGCAGATGAGAGCCGTTACGCCGTAAATGATCTGGCCGATCAGGGTTAGCGACTTGAGCCGGCGCAATACTTCGGCCAGGCCCAGGCCCATCATCAAGTAGGTGAGAAATACGGCCAGGGTAAAGGCTGCGCCAACCAGCAAAATTTCGCGCCCTTTGCGCCCCACCAGGGCCAGGTAGGAAACAAAGAAGATGATGGTGGTGAAGGCGCAAGGGTTGACGCCATCCAATAAACCCGCTCCGGCCACGGCCAACACGCCAAAGTGTTTGAACCGTTCCGTAATTCGGGCGGTGACTTCGGCCTGGTTTGTTTTGATTGATTCCCAGGGCGGCGACGCTTTGGCCGCGGCAGGCGCTTCAACGAGGTTTTTTAAACGCTCCAGGGTGATTTCGCCAGGCCCCAGATATTCTTGTCCAATGAAGATCATGGGCGAAGCCAGGCGATATTCATCGGGCACATCGTATTGGTCGCAAATGGTTTCGTTGAGGGGGGCCTCCTCCTGCACGTTGAATTTGCGGATAACTACCTGGGGGTAGCCGGCCTGAATTTCGGCCAATTCCCTGCTGACGCGGGCACATTCCAGACAAGAGGGATCGTAAAAATAGGCCAAATAAACCGGCTCAACCGCCCCGGCCAGAGCTACTACGGCCGCCGGGGTGGGGGTGTCGGTGGGCTGCGGCGAGGGCGAAGGTTCCGGGGCAGGCCCAGTTGCGGCCAAAACTTGGGCGAAACCGGGAAAATTGGGCCAGCCAATCCCGTCGGCTGCCAGGGCCGCTTCGACGATGGCCGGGAGTTGTTGGGGAATTTGTTGGCTGCCGACCAGCACGGTGTCGCCGATGATTAAAAAGGGCACGCCCTGGTATTCGGGCGGAATTTGGTAATAGGCAATGGCCGCCTGGAAAAGTTCTCCTGTGCTGGGTTCCGAGGTTTCCAGGCCCAAAATCTGAAGTTGCTCGCCGTATTTATCTTGCATCGGGATCAGGAGTTGGGATATTACCTGATGGCAATGATAGCAGTTATTGGAGTAAAAAAGAACAGCTTGCACCACCGGCTCCTCTGAAGATTGCGCCGCTGCCGGGACAGGTAATATCCCGGCGACGATAAAAAGCCAAATGAAGGTGGCGATGCTTAAAAAGTTTCTGTATTTCATCTATGGCTTCACCTTATCCTGTTTTTTGTAGCGACTCCTTGATTTTGGGAACAGCCAAAACTTATAAGTACTGAACGACCGGTATGTGAACTAAGCGAAAAAACTACGGTCGCAGACCGTCCAAAAGCATTTGCTTCAATGTTTCCGTCATTGCTTCATATTCCACATCCATGTGGTTGAATATCCCGGAACAGCCGATGGCTCTCAATATCCCTACAATGTTGAGCGAGACCAGGCGGGAATCCAAATCAGGTTTTATTTCCCCCGCTTGCTGCCCTTTTTGGATAATATGTTCAATAAACTGAGCCAGTTCATTATAAATTTCTTGCAAGGCCAGCATAAATTCAGGGTTCATGCCCTCCATTTCCATCATCAAACCATTCAGAACAAGACAGATGGTTTCGTTATTTTTGTGCAGGCGGGCATGGTTGTCCAATAGGGCCGTCAGTCGAGAGGGGGCGGTTTTGGCTTTTAAGACATCGCGGGCTACTTCATTGTGCCAGGTGTTACGCACGGTTTGGATGACGGCAAAAAAGATGGCGTTTTTGTTTTCAAAATGATGGTAGAGCGCGCCCTTGGTCAAGCTGGTGGCCTGGGCCAGATCGGATATCGAAGTGCCATAGAAGCCTTTGCGCACAAAAAGCTGGGTGGCGGCTTCGATGATCTTTTGTTGGGTTTGTTCGCTTTGAATTTGTTTTTGGGTTTTAGTCAAGGGAACAACTCTATTGAAAAAATTACATACTGAACGATTGGTATGTGTGGGGAATATAATATAAGCCACTCATTTTGTCAAAATTAGGATTTACGCGCGTTCCGGTGACAGTCACTTTGTAAGTGACTGTCACCGTGTGAAAATCAAATCCACTCCGGCTCTACCGTCCTGTCGCCGCCCGCGTCGCCCGTGTTGGGGGTTCCGGCAGGCTCTACCAACATCACCTGACATTCCTCTTGGGCAAAAGGTTTATGCTCAACACCTTTGGGGATAACGATCATCTCCCCTTTTTTCAACGTCACCGGGCCGTCTCTAAAGTCAATACCCAACTCGCCCTCAAGAACGATGAACGTCTCATCCGTATCGGCGTGGCTGTGCCACACAAACTCTCCTTGCAACCTGGCGATCTTAAAATGATAATCGTTCATCTGCGCTATAATCTTTGGTGACCACTGGTCGGTGAATGTGGCCAATTTTTCTTTGAGGTTGATAACGGTTTGGTTCATTGTGCTTGTCTCCTTACATCTTTCACTCATAAGCCGAACTTCATTGACGTGGCAGCGGCCCCACCACCTCTTCCAGTCCTTTGGTGATGGCCAATTTCCAAAAATTGGCGGCAGCAGTTTGAAAATTGAGCAACGAGCCGCCCAGTTGCAGCATTGCGCCCAGCCGCAGCAGTCCCTGACCGGTCGGGTCGTCGGTTTGGCAAGAGAGGTTGAGATTATTCAGGGCGTCGCTCCACAGGCGCATGCTCTCCACCAGCGGCTTATGCACCGAGTCGGCGGCTTCAGCCGGGGGAGTGAGGCTGTCCAGGCGATTGGCCAGGTTTTCCATCAAAGCGGCATCGGCCACCAGGGTAGGATGGGGGGTGAGACCCGCGCCGCAAATAGCCGCCGGATTCTGTTCGGCTGTTTTGAGGACATCGTTGTCTCGCTCGGCAGCGGCCAGCCCTTCTTCCAAGATAGGTTTGATGGCGGCGGCGTATTGGGCCATATCGTCAAAATTGGTGACGGTTTCTGCGGGGGCAGGTGGGGTGGCCGGCGGTAGGGTGGGCACGGCGGTGGGTGGCAGGGTGGGGAGGGGCGTGGTGGTGGGCACAATAATGACCAAAGGCGTGGGCGTGGCCGGCTCCGGCACAAAAATGATCTCCGGCGAGGCGATAGGTTGGGGTGGTGCGATTGTGTCTCGCCGGACCAGGATGATGCCCAAAATCAGGCCTATGCCGCAGGCAATGATTACCAAAAAACCTGCTCCCCCCCATAATAGTTTTTGATGGGTGGTCATTATGTCTCTCCTCTCTCTCATCATACCATCACTTGGGCCAGGAGAAAAACGGAAGAGCGCCGCTGTGGTTAAATATTGTGCAATCCGGCCGGCTTGGTATAATACGTCCACGCCGGTTATAAAGAAAGGATGGCCCATGTTTAACCACGCTCCAGCCAATTATCGTTGTCCTTGTATGCCCAAAAACTCGGCGAATATTTGGAAAATACGGAGTAGCGCCGATGTTGGTTCTTGGGGTTAATGTGGCCATTATTGTTGAGGCCGGTAAAATTTTGCTGACCAAACGAGAAGATTTTGAAGTGTGGTGCATCCCCGGCGGGCAAGTTGACCCGGAGGAGTCGCTGGCTCAAGCGGCCATCCGCGAAGCGCAAGAGGAAACCGGCCTGGAGGTTGTTTTAGAGCGGCTGGTGGGGGTCTATTCGCGGACAGGCAGCGGTGTTGATGTGCATCTGGCCCTGTTTGCGGCCAGTCCGGTAGGGGGCGTACTGAAACCCCAGGTGGGTGAAGTGCTTGAGTTAGGGTATTTTTCGCCCGACGCTTTGCCGGAGGATATGCTCTGGTGGCACCGGCAGCCGATAGCGGATGTTTTCAACGGGGTGGGTAACGGGGTGGCCTGGTCCTTTAACGTGCGTCCCCGGCAAAAGATCAAATCGCGGGAAGAATTGTACGCTTTGCGCGACCGTTCGGGTTTGTCAAGGCCGGAATTCTACAGGTATTTTTTTGAACAGGCCGGCACAGACGGGGCTAAACTTGAAGTGGGGCATTTGTAACTTCGGCCTGGTTATCACCCTAGACCTTCATTTCAAAAGTTTTTAGGGTGAAGCTAAATTGTCATAAAATTATGAAGAGCCTCCAGCCGTTTTTTTAAGTCATCG
>JAFGDY010000098.1 GCA_016931895.1 Anaerolineae bacterium | reverse complement strand
GTCTGTTTTTTACCGGCTTTTATCTTTTTTGTCCATTTTTCTATTCTGTTTTTTTACTTGACATAATAATCTAACATTGTCAAAATAATGACGGCATTTGTGCTGCGCTTATTGCTTGATACCAATGTTTTTATCATCGGCTTTCTTGATCCTGACAGCCCGGAAGCTAAACTACTGACCTTGTTGGAAACCGGCCCCAAATTCATCGTGATTTTCTCCAATGATTTAGAACAACAAATCCGGCGGGTGGGCAAACGGTTACAAAGTAGTGATTGGGTCGGATTATTATTGCACTATATCTGGTCAACCCTCCAGGTAGAGTATGTCTATATCACCTCAGAAGAAATGACGGAAGTGGAGACAATTTCGGATATTCCTCGTGAAGATATTGGCATTTACTTGACTGCCCTGCGAGGTAAGACTGACTATTTGATTTCAGCTAACCACGAGTTATTGAAAGAAGCAGCGGCCAAGCAAAATAAGTTTCAATGTTTAGACGCTGAAGCATTTTTAGCAAAATATGGAAACGATTAAAGAATTTCCCCGCCGAAGAGAGGTAGCCTAATCTACCTCTAAACATAATCGGTTATATCACTTCAACAACGCGGGATTTTAATGTTTGACCCGGCGCCGGCAGTAACGCCCCACCCACCCCAAAATATGCAGGGGGTGGCGCGCCCAGCGGCCCCACCAACAGGCCGGGCCGGGGGGCAGGCCGTAGTAAAAACGCAGCCACCACTCAGGAGGGAAAAAGCTATCGCGCACAATGCCCCCATAACTTTTGTGTCGCTGCTCGGCCAGCGTATGGCGGGGCCAGCCCTGAAATTGTTGGCCGGCCCCCTGCGGCGGCCGGCCGGGGTTGAGGGACGCTGTTTGCAGCAATTCCCCGGAAAGCGGGGTCAGCCAGTGGCACGCGGCCAGGGCGTAGCGGGTCTGAGGGGCCACCCGCTCCCAGTCAATTTGTTTGGCGCAGCCTTCGGCCAGGCTGACCAGGTCGGCAATCCAGATCAGGCGCAAAACATCGAGCCCGGGCAGGATATGCATGCTTACCCTCAGATGCCGGTAGAGATGGGCCAGCATCTCTTCATGCCCCAGGGTATAAGCCGTTACGTTTTCAAGGGTAAAGGGGATGGCCGCCGGGCGCAGGGCTTCTAACTCGGTGGTTGAGGTTCCTTCGGTGTAAAGGTTGTGGTGTAGTTCAAGGCTGACCAGCAAGCCCTCAACCTGGCGTTGAGCCACGGCCAGGTGTTTGGCGGGCAGGTTGTGGCCGGGCGGCGGGGCGTTGAAACCCATTTCGGCCAGCAGGGCCTGGGCCTGCCGCGCCTGCGAGCGGCTGACCAGCACATCCACATCGCGCATAACGCGCAAACCCGGTTCGGGGTAAACCAGGTGGGCCAGGGCCATCCCTTTAAGGACCAGCGCGTCAATTCCGGCGGCTTGAAAGGCGGCCAGCACTTCGGCCAGCGCCTTTGCTCTCACTCGATTGGCATGGCTGTGCTGCATGGCCCGGCCCTGCAACTGCTGCCGCGCGGCGGCAGGCATGGGCACGCCGGCGGCCGGCAGGTGGGCATAAAAAAGCGGGGCCAGGCCGTGACTTTCGGCCTGGGCGGGCAGGGCAGCCCATTCTGAATCGGTCAGGGCCGGGGCTTGTTGTTTGAGTTGTTCGTATTGGATGGGGTGTCCCTGCGCTCTGGCGCAGAGAGCTAAAAGAGAATATGTACTTTCTGATTGGGTCATGGCAAAGGATTTAAATGCATAAAACCTGCTCAACTTAGCTCATGCACCGTCCGCTTAATAATATCATCCTGCGTGGCTTTGTCCAGCGTGACAAACAGGGCGCTGTAGCCGGCCACGCGCACCACCAAATCCCGGTACTGTGCGGGATTTTTTTGCGCGGCCAGCAGGGTGGCGGTATCCACCGTATTGAATTGCACGTGCCACACCTTTAAATTGCGGAAGCCCTTGAGTAAGGTGACCAATTGTTTGAGTCCGGCTTCCGTGGCCAGAGCCGCTGGCGAGAGACGTAGATTGAGCAGTTGGGCCAACATCTTAATGGTTGGCAATTTGCCCACCGAGCGCATGATGGCCGTTGGCCCGCCGGTATCCGTGCCGTGCGCCGCCGATACGCCTTCGGCAATCGGTTCGCCCGCCTGGCGGCCATCTGGCGTGGCCCCAATTTTGGACCCCAGCGGCACGTTGGCCGAAATATTGCTGGTGGAACCGGCGTAACCCCCGCCAATCGGCCCCCGCCCGTAACGGGAGTGGTGGTATTTGACCATCTCTTGCTGGTAATCCTGCATCACCCGCCCGGCCAGTTGGTCAACCTCATCAATATCGTTGCCGTATTTGGGCGCGCGCAGCAAGCGTTGGCGGATAACCTCGCCGCCTTTATTTTCAAAATTGGCAGTGAGGGCCGCCATCACCTCCGGCGCAGTCAATTTTTTCTCCTCAAAGACCAACTGCTTCAACGCCAATAAAGCATTGGCCACGTTGGTCACGCCGGATTGTAACCCGCTGACAATATCGTACAGCGCGCCGCCTTCTTTGATGGTCAGCCCCCTTTGTAGACAATTGTCCACCAACGCCGAGCAAAAGGCATCGGGCGTCATCTCTTCCAGGCAGAGGTCGGCCACGGC
>JAFGDY010000097.1 GCA_016931895.1 Anaerolineae bacterium | reverse complement strand
GGTAATGAAATAAACGGGGGTTTGCTCGGTGATTTTATATCTTGAACGCATGGGCGGATTAAAATCCGATAAGACAGGTTACGGTTTGAAAACCGTAACCAGCGATAAGCCGCGATAGTGATGGTTGCAGTTTTGAAACTGCAACCGGTATTAGGCCGAGTTAACTCGGCATAGAGGCTGGTTACGGTTGAATAACCGTAACCATCGGTAAGATTCAGATTTTCAGCGGGCCAGAGACCAGAGGTTTCAGAGACCAGATTCCCCAAAAACTGGGGGGCGCACCACCCGAAAACCGAGATACCAGAGCCTGCCGTTCGGACCGTGCCCGAGGCGCGACGCGCAACACACGTGCTCAGCGTTCTCATAAAACGATCCTCCCCGCAACACCCGCCCAACATTTTTACTCAAATAGTCCGCCGTCCACTCGTCCACAACCCGAAAAGGATAAGGTTTTTTTTTGCCAAAACGTGCTGCACCATTCCCACACGTTGCCGCTCATATCAAACACGTTGTAGGGGCTGGCTCCTGCGGGGAACATGCCCACGGCGCAGGGTGCGCCCAGGCCGGTTTGGGCCATATTGCACCGGGTGGCCACCTTCTGGTGGTCTCCCCACGGATAGGGCCGGCCGTCGGCGCCACGGGCGGCTTTTTCCCATTCGGCCTCGCTGGGCAGGCGCGCCGGGCAGCCCCACAGCTCGCCCAACCAGCGGCAAAAGGCCACCGCCTCGTACCAGCTTACGCCCACCACCGGGTGGTTGGGCAGGTTAAAGGGCGGGCCAAAATCATAGGGCCGGTCGCGGGGTTCTTCATCCGCCCATCCTTTGAACTTGCCCTCCCGCCAGTAACCGGCGGCAACGGCTTCGGGCCAATAATCTTTATGCTCATACCCGCCGGCCGCCACAAACGCGCCGTATTGTACATTGGTGAGGGGATATTGGCTAATTTGAAAGGCAGGCAGGGTAACGGGGTGGGCGTCTTGGCCCTGGCCCATGATAAATTCACCGGCGGGGATGGCGCGCCAGGCAATATGGGGCAATCCATCTTCCGTTACCCCTACACCAGGCCGCGGGTCGCCCAGGGCGGCCAGGGTTTGCCCGGCTTCGGCGCGTTCGGCGGGCTGTAATTGGCCGTGGGCCAGCAGGGCGGCCAGGCAGGCCCGGGCCTGGGGCAGCAGCTTTTGGCCCTGGCGATACTTGGCGGCGTCTGCTGCGCCCAGCACGGCCAGCATTTCGCCCACGCGCCACGCCAACTGCCAACCGGGGGCGTCGCCGGGAGCGGGTTGGGTTTCGGGCAGCATGTCGGCCAGGGCCGCCAATAAGGCCCGGTGGCCCAGGGTTTGCATGTTAAAAACCAGGTTGCCGGCGGCCAGCAACAGGGCTTCGCGCCAGGTGTCGTCACCGGCCAGGGCCGCGGCCTGCTCGCCAAAATCGTCCTGGTTAGAAAGGTAACACCCGGCCAGGTATTCCTGAAAGGTGCGGTGGGGGAAACTGTAGTAGGGTTTGTCCTCGCCGCCCCGGCCAATCAGCAGGTGCGCCCGTTCTTCGGTGTACTGCATAAAGGCGGTTACCTGCTCGATGTCTTTAAGATGTTTGCGGGCAAGGGCAAAAACGCGCTCGCCGGGAATATCGGCGGCGCGGCCGGCCGCGCCGCCGGGAGCATGATGGGCCTCCCAGCCAATCTCTTGCAGCAGGGCTTGCAGGGTTTCCAGGCTGGCCCCTTTGAGGGAGGCGGGCAGTTCGTGCTGCGGGCCTTCTTTTTGCACCTGCCAGCGCACCAGCATAATTTCAATACAGGCCTGGTAAAGTTTGGCCCGCTCGCGGGGCAACGCGCCCCGGTAGGTTTGCACAATGGCCATAATGGTCAGCAGCATGGGGTTTTGGGCCAGGGAATGGACGCGGGGGTCCTGGGTAGCCACGTTGATCAAATGGGTGGTCAGTTGTTCGGCCTCGCGGGGCGATTTGTTGCCTTTTTGCACCAACACCTGATACCAGGCTGTGATAAAGCCGGTGATTTGGGCCTGCTGCAACGGAGCCAGGATCACCCGCTCGTCGGCCCTGGCGGCGGCTTCTGTTTCAATAAAAGAGAGTTCGCGGCAGGTGGCAATCCAGGGGCATTGGTTGAAGGCGCCGCGGGCCAGCGCGCCAATGGACTGCCAGGCCTGGCGGCGGCGGTCGGGCGGCACTTCGTCCACGCCGTCCAGTAGCAGCATGGCCTGGCCCCGACGGAGGGTTTCGTAAAGCGCGGGGGCGGTATCGGTTAAGCCCCTTTCGGCCAGGTCCAGTTTTATCAGTTCCCACAGGGCCAGGGGCGAGGCAACATTGAGCGAGACGTCAACAAATCGGCGCATCACTACCAGCACCGGCACGTACAACGGGCGCTGCCAGGCCAGGTAGCCCAAGGGTTCATCTTTTTCCTGCGGGCCGCGGGCCTGGCGTTCCGGCTGCTCAGGATAAACGGGCCAGCGCAGGCGGGCCAGCCACTCCGCTTGCTGCGGTGGGGCCAGGTGGGTCTGGGCCAGGCACAGCCCCAAAAATTTCAAAAAGGTAAACTTGCCGGAGCCGGGGTCGCCCAAGACAATCAACTTATCGCGCTGGTTGGCCGCGGCCAGCACAGCCTGGGTTTGCCCGGCCTGCCCATCCTCAAGCGTTATGGGCCGGGCGGTCTGGGCATCCAGGCTAACGTACACCTGGTTGAGGTTGATATTAACGCACTCGCCGGTGGGGTCAAAGGGGGCCAGCGGCAGGTCGTCAAAGATTTTGACCATTACGCCCAAATATTTAGCCAGTTGCTCAGCCCGGTCCGGCTCCGACGGGGGCATAAAGATATTCTGCTGGTTGACGTTAATGTCGCCGCCGGCCTGCACATTCTCAAAGTGAGTTGAACGGCCGCCCTCCCCCGCGTCTACGTCAGGGGCCGGTCTTTTGGGGAACCGCTTTGGCCTTTGCCAATGACGATGTCGTCTTTTACCTCAACGCCTTCAACGTCAATGCCCGTTCCCTGCGCCGATTGGCCCTCTTCAATCAGCAAGCCGCCTGCGGTAGCTTTGGCATCTTTTACCCTAACCCCGGCGGGGGGCGGCGGCTGGGTTTGAGCCTGGGGCGGGCGGCCTTCATTTTCGGCTTCAACTTGCACGTCAAGCCCCAGAAATTTCAAACTCAGGCCCAATCTCTGGCGAAAGGCAATGATTACGGCCAAAATGACCAGGGCAATAATGATCAGCGCGATAACCTGGAGCGTGTCCATAATGTTCCCTCCTGATTGATGTTTATGGAGCGCAAAGCCAGCTTTGCAACCCTATGACTTAGGCTTTTTGCCACTACGATTATATCACACAAAAGAGAGATTGCCGAACAGATTATAGGGTGAACTGCTACCTGGTTAAAAAAAGGCCTGCCCGGTCTTAAAGACCGCCAGGCCTTTTGATAAGGCAACAGTAGCTATTACCCGCCCAGAATCATGCCCAACAAACCGCCGGTGCCTAACTGCGAGATCAAACCGGCAAACACAATGGACACCATTGACATCAACTTGATGAGGATGTTGAGTGAGGGGCCGGTGGTGTCTTTGAAGGGGTCGCCGACGGTATCGCCCACCACGGTAGCTTTGTGCGAGTCGGAACCTTTGCCGCCGTACGCGCCTTTTTCAATGCCCTTCTTGGCGTTATCCCAGGCTCCGCCGGAGTTGGCCATCATCACGGCCACGGTAAAGCCGGTGGCCAGGCCGCCGGCCAGCAGGCCCATCACGCCGGGCACGCCCAAGAATAAGCCCACTACAATAGGCATCCCAATACCCAACACCGACGGCGCAATCATTTCTTTCTGCGCGCCGGCGGTGCTGATCTCAACACAACGAGCATAGTCCGGCTTTTGTTCGCCTTTCAAAATGCCGGGAAATTCTTTGAACTGGCGGCGCACTTCTTGCACCATTGACCCGGCCGCGCGGCCTACCGCGCTCATGGTCATGGCGGAGAAGAGAAACACGGTCATGGCCCCCATAAAGATGCCCATTAACACCGCCGGGTTTAACAGGTTGATATTGTAGTAAGCGGCAAAGTCGCCCATGGTCATCTCGGCCACTTTTACCATGCCGCTGTAACCCGGAATGGGCACTTCGGTTACTTTTGTGCCCAGGTGAATCAGGCCAAACCGGATTTCTTCCAGGTAAGAGGCCAGCAGCGCCAGCGCGGTGAGGGCGGCGGAACCGATGGCAAAACCTTTGCCGGTGGCGGCGGTCGTATTGCCCACCGCGTCAAGCTGGTCGGTGCGTTGGCGCACTTCCGGCGGCAGGTGCGCCATTTCAGCGTTGCCGCCCGCGTTATCGGCAATGGGACCGTAGGCGTCGGTGGCCAGGGTTAAACCCAGGGTAGAAAGCATGGCTACGGCGGCCAAACCAACCCCGTACAGGCCAATCAGGGTGTTGCTCGCCCCACCGGGGAGATAAAAGCTCACGGCAATGCCCAGCACCACAGAGATAACCGGGATAGCGGTGGAGCGCATGCCCACGGCCAAACCTTCAATAATCACGGTGGCCGGGCCGGTTAAACTCTGGTCGGCAATGCGTTTGGTAGGCGGCCTATCGTCAGACGTATAATACTCGGTGGCGCGGCCAATGATGACCCCCACCACCAAACCGGCCACAATTGCCAGCCAGAGCATCAACGGCTTGTTCAAATCCAGTAGATAAACAATGCCCAGGCTGACAATGGCAATACCGATGGAACTATAGGTAATACTGTTATTAATTGCGCCCATCAGGTCGCTCATGGTGGCGCCTTCTTTGGTGCGCACCAGGTAAATGCCAATAACCGACAGAACCACGCCCACGGCGGCCAGGGCCAACGGCGCGGCCATATAGCGCAACTGCATGCCAATTTCGCTAAAACCCTGCAAAAACGCTGGATTGGTGGCGGCTTCGGTGGCTACGGCGGCCACGCCCAGGGCGGCGCTGGCCAGGATAGAACCGGCATAAGATTCATACAGGTCGGCGCCCATCCCGGCCACGTCGCCCACGTTGTCGCCCACGTTGTCGGCGATGGTGGCGGGGTTGCGGGGGTCGTCTTCGGGGATGCCGGCTTCCACTTTACCCACCAGGTCCGCGCCCACGTCGGCCGCTTTGGTATAGATACCGCCGCCCACACGGGCAAAGAGCGCCTGGGTAGAAGCGCCCATGCCAAAACTCAGCATAATCACTGTAATTTGGGGCAGGGGATTCATCTCCCCAAAGAAGGAGACAGGGAAGAGATAGTACAAAATCAAGAACCAGGCGGCAATGTCAAGCAGGGCAAAGCCGACCACGACCAGGCCCATTACCGCGCCTGCGCGGAAGGCCACTTGCAGGCCGTCGTTCAAACTGCGGCGGGCCGCATTGGCCGTGCGGGCCGAAGCATTGGTGGCCGTTTTCATGCCAATAAAGCCGCACAAACCGGAGAAGAACCCACCGGTGAGGAAGGCAAAGGGAATAACCTGGTTCTGCACGCCAAAGCCGTAAGCCAAGATGGCAAACAGCAAAAAGAGCACCACAAAGGCAATGATTACTACCTTGTATTGGCGCCTGAGATAAGCCATGGCGCCTTCGCGCACGGCCTGGGCAATTTCGGCCATTACCTCGGTGCCTTCGCTTTCCTTCATCACCGAATTATAGAAAACGAAAACAAAAACAAAGGCAATAAGAGAACCAATTGGCCCTAACCACCACAGCCAGGGTAGTGGTTCGGGCGCATCCTGTGGCAGCGGCGCCGCCAGGGCGGTTGGCGCAGTAAAGAGCATTATCAAAAGACTAAATAGAATAACTTTAAAACGCGACATAGATTGACTCCTCAAAAACTGAATGTATTTTTATGAACGCCTTGGCTAAGGCGAAATAGCCTGAAATGTTACCGAGGGCCGCAGGGCTTTTTGCTCGTATTTACAATTTTGCTTATCGGTGTGTCTTTTTAACCCTAACAGTATAGGTCAATTAAGGTATCAAATCTAGTGGAAAATGTCACTATTAAAGCGGACAAATGACACATGCCGGGCAAAAACTTTATCCGGGCAAAAAAAATGCTTCGCCGGTGCTGCGAAGCCTGAGCTACACTGCTCGATATTTTTACTCTACATTAAATCCCTTGCCAAGCAGCGATTGTAAATCAGTTATGGTCAATTGTCAAATCGAAAAGAATCCCGAACTATTTTGGGCTTTCTCATTGACTTTTTATTGAATCTTAATCTTGCTTTAATCACAAACCCGTACTATTTTAAGGGTAGACCCGACCGCTACCAGAGGTGGTTCTGGTTTGTTTACCTCTTTGCCCGGCCAAACCCCGGACAAGGCAAAGGTGTCTGCCCAACTATATCCCCAATCTGGTCAGGAGATTTTTCGCCTCGCTATGATTCAAGCCGACAACCTCACCAAGTATTACGGCCCGCGGGCCGCCATTCAAAACGTCAGTTTTCACGTTAACCCGGGCGAGATCTTAGGTTTTCTGGGTCCAAACGGCGCAGGGAAAACCACCACCATGCGTATCTTAACGGCCTATATGCCCCCCTCTACCGGCACAGCCTCCATCAATGGTTTTGACGTTTTTTATCACAGTTTGGAGGTGCGCAAACGGATTGGCTATTTGCCGGAATCGGTGCCGCTTTACCAGGACATGACGGTGGGAGATTATCTGGATTACGTGGCCGCTTTGCGTAAAGTAAATGGCCGGGGCCGGCAGGTGAAAGAGGCGCTGGAAAAGGTAGACCTGGGGCATCACTGTAACGTGTTGATCGGCAAACTCTCCAAAGGAATGCGCCAGCGGGTAGGCATTGCCCAGGCCATTGTCCACGACCCCGAAGTGCTGATCCTGGACGAGCCGACCATTGGCCTGGACCCCAAACAAATCATCGAAGTGCGTAAGTTGATCAGGGCTTTGGGCGCCAACCACACCGTTATTTTGAGCACCCACATCCTCTCGGAAGTAGAGCAGATTTGTAACCGGGTGCTCATCATCAACAAAGGCCAGATTGTGGCCGAAGATACGCCTGCCGGCCTGGTCGCCCGGTTAGAGGGCGGCGAAAGAATCAGGCTTAAAACCGTGACCGCGCCAAACAATGCTGTGGAGATATTAAAATCTCTGCCGGAGGTGAGCCAGGCCAGCCAGATAGAACCCGGCGAGTTTGAGTTGGAATGTGTAAGGGGCCTTGACTGTCGCCCGGCCATTGCCCAACGGGTGGTTGAAAACGGGTGGGGTCTGCTGGAATTACGCGCCATCAGCGCCAGCCTGGAAGATATTTTTCTGCAACTCACCGCCGACCAGGAACTCAAACAATGAATACTTTGGTTGTGGCCAAACGCGAACTGGCCGCTTTTTTTGTTTCGCCTGTGGCCTACGTGGTGGGAGCGGCTTTTTTATTTATCACCGGCTTATTCTTTGTTTTTACGGTGGTCCTGGGCGGAGTGGCTACCCTCGGCCAGGTTTTTCAGGTGATCAGCATTGTTCTGTTATTTGTCGCCCCCATCCTGACCATGCGCTTGCTCTCCGAAGAAGCGCGGTCGGGCACGCTGGAGTTGCTATTAACCGCCCCCGTGCGCGATGGGGAGGTGGTGGTAGGCAAATTCCTGGCCGCTTTTCTCTTTTTTCTGGCCATGCTGACCCCCACGCTGTACTATCTTTTTCTGTTGACCCGCTACGGCAATCCCGACCTGCCGGTCACGTTTTCCGGCTATTTGGGCGTGATTTTGCTGGGCGCGGTTCTGCTTGGCTTTGGTATGCTTACCTCGGCCATGTCGGCCAATCAAATTGTGGCCGCGGTTTTGGGGGTGGCGTTGGGGTTGACGTTTTGGCTGGCCGGCGGCCTGGGCAATACCTTCCCGGGTTTCCTGGGCAGCCTGCTTGAATACCTCTCACTTCAGCAGCACTTTTTTGACTTTCTGCTGGGCCTAATCACCTCTACCAATATCGTCTATTTTCTCAGCGTTACGGCGGCCTCGCTCTTTTTGGCCACCCGGGTGCTGGAAATGAGGAGATGGCGATAATGGCCGAAAAAGCTTCACCCCCAAACAGCTACTCGCTTCGCGCTTATGCCGGGGTGATTGCCCTGGTGGGTTTACTGGTTTTAATTGGCAGCGGCATCACCTACTTTCTGAACCCGGCCTGGGCGGCGCAAACCCAAATTGGAGCTGGTATTGGCGCGGCGCTATTGTTGACCGCCGCATTTTTGCGCCCTGAGGCCATTCGCGCCGCCTTGACCGGGCGACAGGTTAAATATGCCTCCAACGCCGCGGTCAAAAGCCTCGCCTTTATCGGCATTTTGGGATTGATCAATTTTCTGGTTGTTAAGTATGAATGGGAATACGACCTGACCGAAACCGGCCAATTTACCCTGTCTGAACAGACCATGCAAATTTTGCAGCAATTGGATCGCCCGGTAGAAGTGATTGGCTTTTTTCAAAACAGCGACCCGCGCCTGAAGCTGGCCAATGATTACCTGGAACGTTATCGTCATTACAGCGACCGTTTGCTGGTTGAATTTCACGACCCCGAGATAGAGCCAATTCTGGCCGAAAAATACGAACTCAGCAACTACGGGTTGGTATTTGTCAGCGGCGATAATCGGTACGAGACTTCCGGCGTAGACGAGCAATCTATTACCAGCGGCCTGGTCCGGGTAACCAACAATGCAGACCGAAACGTTTATTTTATCACCGGCCACGGCGAGCACAGCCTTAACGACGGCGCGGAAGAGGGTTACAGCCAGGTCAAACAGGCCCTGGAACAGGAAGGTTACCGGGTTGAAACCCTTAACCTGGCCGCCAGCGAAACCATTCCCGCCGATGCCACCGTGCTGGTTCTGGCCGGCGCCGACCGCGAACTGTTAAATACGGAAGTTAAACTTGTTGAGGATTGGTTGACCGCCGGCGGCAAGCTGATGCTTTTGGTTGACCCCCTGGAGCCGGCGCCGTTGGCCGGAATGTTGAAAACTTACGGCCTGGCCCTGGGCAATGATTTTGTAATAGAAGACGCCAATTATTCTCTGGTTACGTTAGGGCCGGACGGGCTGGTGCCGCAAATCATTGCGCCGCTGATTTACCAATACCCCTATCACGAAATTACCCGCAGCCTGAACGGTTTTCAATCCTTCTATCCCATGGCCCGGTCAATTACCATAACGCCAATAGAGGGCATTGGCAAAATAACCTGGCCGCTTCTGTCCACCAGCGCGGGCAGTTGGGCAGAAACAGACTTAGAAACGGCCCAACCTGAGTACACTCCAGACGTTGACCTGGTCGGCCCCCTGCACCTGGCCGCAGCCGCCGAAGACATTGAGAATGGGGTCAGGCTGGCCGTGTTTGGCGATGCCGGATTTGTGACCAACCAAAACGCCTCGCCGCAGTGGGCCAATCTGGACCTATTCGTCAATACGGTGGATTGGCTGGCCGAGGAGGAAGACCTGATTTCCATTCGGCCCAAATCGCCCACCAATCGCAATCTGTTCCTCACCTCCATGCAAATTACCGTCACCATCTTGACCACGCTCATTATCATCCCCCTGGCCGTATTAATAGCCGGGCTGGGCCTCTGGTGGAAACGACGATGAACTTTAAAACCACAATAGGCCTGATTATTTTATTGGTTGCTTTGGCAAGCTATATCTACTTTTTTGAAATCAGGGGAAATGATGATGAGGCGGGGCCAACCGACCCCACCATTTACGGCCCGGAGTACGGCGAATACGACCTTGTGGCCCTGGAAATTGAAGGCCCGCAAGGGACAGCCCACTTTGCCCGGACCGATGAAACCCTCACCCAAGAGTGGGAGATGTTAGCACCAACGCCGGTTCCGGCGGAAGCGATTGATCAGGTTCGGGTTAATGGCGCGGTAACGCGGCTGGGGTATTTAAAACCCAGCCGGGTTATCACCCATGTCACCAACCTGGCCCAATACGGCCTTAACCCGCCCCAGTTAACTGTTACGCTCATTATCTCAAACGGACAAAAAATCATTCTCTACACCGGCCATGAAACGCCGGTCAAAGACAATCGTTACCTGCGCCTGGCCGGAGACGAGCAGACAGTCTATTTGGTATTTAGCTTTGCCATTAATGAACTGCATCGCCTGCTTAACGAGCTACCCCTGGCATTGACACCGGTTGCGCCGTAGGGGATGATAATGCTTTTTCTATCACTCTGGCTAACTCTTCCACATTGAACGGTTTAGAAATGACGCCCTGGAAGCCATACTGTTCCGGGCTGGCCATAACGGGATCGTTGCTATAGCCACTGGCCACAATGGCCTTAAGCTGCGGGTCGTGCTCTCTCAGCCTGGCTATTGTTTCGCGCCCGCCCATGCCGCCGGGGATGGTCAAATCAAAGATAACCAAATCAAACGGCTCGCCGGACTCTTTGGCCTGCAAATAGCGTTCAATGGCTTCTACCCCGTCTGCCGCAGTTTCAACCGCACAGCCTATTCGTTGTAACATTCTGCCGGCCGTATCCCGCACCGTATCCTCATCGTCCATGAGCAATATTTTACCGGCCAAGGTGCCGGCGCAGCCCGTTGCCTCTTTCTTTTCCGGCTGTTTGCCCGAAGCGGGGATATACAGGGTAAAAATAGAACCTTTTCCTTCCTCAGACTCCGCCTCAATAATGCCCCCATGTTTGGTCACAATGGAATAACAAGAGGCCAATCCCAAACCACTGCCTTCTTCTTTGGTGGTAAAGTAGGGATCAAAAATTCTTTCCAGAGTTTCCTCAGACATGCCCACTCCCTGGTCTTTAACCGAAATTTTAACATAGCGGCCCTCTTTGAGGCCGCGCGGGTCAGGTTGAGTGTTGCTGACCACGTAATTAGAAGCCGAAATGGTAACGGTTCCTCCGGCGGGCATGGCCTGGTCGGCATTGAGCACCAGGTTATGAATAACCTGGTTGATCTGATCGCTGTCTACTTCGGCAAAATATAAATCCTCGGCAAAATCAAGGGTGTAAGCCACGTTACTGCCGCGCAAGGCAAAACCAGCCGATTCTTCGATAAGAGACTCCAGGGAGGTGGCTTTGGTCACCGGGGTGCCGCCCTTAGAAAACGTCAGCAGTTGTGAGGTGAGGCTGACGGCATGAGACACGGCCTTTTCGATAGCGGTTAAACACAGCTCCATATTCTCTTTGTCGTCCATGTTGACTTTGGCCATTAAGGCATTGCCCCGAATAACCTGGAGAATGTTGTTGAAATCATGCGCAATACCTCCGGCCAACACGCCGACCGATTCCAATTTTTGCGCCCGGAGCAACTCCTGTTCCATCCGCTTACGCTGGGAAATATCCCGAAAGATAACCAGGGAGGCCGGCCGGCCTCTAAAAACAAACGGCACGCCAATAACCTCAACTTCAACGGGGGTGCCATCTAGCTTCAAGAATCTTTCTTCCAGGGGAGGAACCGCATAACCTTCATTCTCCATCCGGATTCGTTCAACCACCACGTCCCGGAAATCAGGATGCACCCGTTCAAAAACCGGCGTACCGATCAGGTTTTCAGGTTTTTCCGCCCCCAATAATTTCACTGCGGCCGGATTCACAAACAGAATTTTCCCTTCACTGTGAACGGCTATGGCTTCCGGCGAAAACTCAACCACCTGGCGATACCGCGCTTCAGATTCTTCAATCTCGGCCCGCAATTCTTGGTTGGACCGCTGCACCTGGTTATACAGCTTGGCATTTTTTATGGCAATAGCCGCATAATCCGAGAGCGTGGCAAAAACAAATTGATCAACTTCGTTAAAATCGGCCACCCGGGAGCTGGAATCCACATACAAGAGGCCAACCAACTGGTTGCCAAAAATAAGAGGCGCGCACATCACCGATCTGAGATCGAGTTCAAGGATACTGTCAGAAAGATGATCTGCCTCTTCCTCGGTGTTTAACAAGAATACATTTTCTCTGCTTTGAATGGCTTGTTGCACAATTGAACGGGCAAAAACAGCCTGGTGCGGATCTTTATCCTGCAAAGAAAGATGATGGCTGACACTGGTCTTTGTTTGAATCTTTCCTTGCTCATCTGTTAAAACAATAAAACCCCGTTCGGCGTTTACCAAACGAATAACATTGGCCAGGATAATGTCCAAAATATCTTCCAAACTGTCTAAAGAAATGATTCGGTCCGTAACTTCTTTGAGCCGCAAAAAGTCCTGCTTGTCCACAATCTCCCACACCCGATTCAAGATGTGGGTAAATTTTTCGTCAACCTCGTTTTCAATCAAATAAACCAGCGAGATGTCCTGGGATAAATCTATTTTGTCACCGGAGGTCAAACGTTTCTTTTTCACTCGCTCCCCATTAACAAAAACGTGATTTTTGGAATCTTGATCAACAATACAATAAGTATCCCCATCTTCAACCAGCAACGCATGCACCCGCGATACCTTGGCCCCGTCAAAAACCAGGTCATTTTCCAGGTCTCTACCCAGGCTATACCGGCTCTTTTGCAGGGAAATTTTTTTGATGATTTTATCGCCTTCTAATTGAACTAACTCTTTCATGATACGAGACCTTAATAATTCTATTTTGAATAGCCCCCTATATCTCCGTGTCCGTTTCTTCTAACGGCTTACTTGTGGCTTTAGGTTGAGTTTTTCTGGCTAACTCTTTGAGTTTAGCCATAACCTTATCTTCTAACCGGATATCGCTTCCTTCTTCTGAGCCGGTTTCAGTAAATTGACGGTTGTCTAGAGTTTTGGCCGGTTTGGGAGCCAGGGAGGGCGGGTGGGGCAAAGACTCCAGAATTTTGACCACCTGTCCGGCCTGATATTTATTATCCAGCGATAGAAAAATAGCGCTGGCCTGGCCTAACCGCTGCCTGGCCTGCTCAAAATCCTTTTGCCGAAGGCATAACTCGCCCCACATCTTCTGAATAAAAGCGGTCTGGATAGGGTTATCCAGCCACTCGGCCAGCACCAAACTGAGGGCCAGGTATTGGGTTGCCTGGATATAATTGGCTTTGGCCATGGCCCATTCAGCCTTTAATAGCCAAATTTGAAGTTGGTACAAGGGGTTTTCATAATTTCCGGCGACGGCTAACGGCACGCCCTGCTCAATATACCTCCCGGCCTGGTCGAGCTGGCCGGTGGCCAGGTATGTTTTGGCCAGGTAAATAAACCCTTCCAGGTAAGAATTATCCTGGCTCTCTTCCTCCAACCAGAGGAACTGTTGAAAGCTTTTTTCGGCGGCCTGGTACTGGCCCTGGATCAGGTCTAACCGGCCCTGGAATAGATAAGCCAAACGCACCTGATAGGGGTCGGGACTGGCCCGGACTCTTTCGATATGGTTTTTTAATTGGGCCAATTCGCCATGTTGAAGCGCGCCGTAGAGGTAAGAATGAGAAATCCAACACTCAAACCAGTAGATTTTGCCCATTTCCCGGGATAATTGGGAAGCCAATTGTTTCCAGGCCAGCAAATCGGCCCAGCGGCCGGTAAAAGCGGCCCTGGCCCCCACTGCGGTTAAGGTATGCCAGTAAATGGTCTGGTCCGATTTGCCTTCAACCATCAATTGGTGGATTTTTTCGATATTGGCCATGTCAATGGGCTGGCCCAGGTAAGCCCTGGCTTTATCGCGCCAGAACAAGGCCCAGGAATAGGCCGGCCACACCTCTGCCGGCAGTGTTTCCAGTTGCGCTTCAAAAATATCAATGGCCGCCACGGCATGCGCCAAACAATCATTTTGATAACCCTGGTACCAATCCACCAGGCAAACACCTGCGCCATGCAAAATAGCCCAGGCCGTTGTCCCGGCGGCCACCTGCCCAGTCTGAAGCACTGCCGCAATTTTGTAACGAGCCGCCTGGTAGTTGCTGGTAATGGCGCAGGTAACAATATAAGCCAGGGATAGGTCAAATACCTTCTCTCTGTTCTGCTCTTGGGCATAAAATTCAATGGCCTGTTGCAACCATTTAAGGCAGGTAGCCGCGTCAATCCAGGCGGCGCTGCTGAATTGGGCAGCCTTTTCGTAAATCTCCAATAACAGGACGTGCCGGTTTGGGTAAGTAGGCTCTGTTTCCAAAAAACGGGCAGCGTTTTGGTAATGGGCAAAGGCTTCCCATTCCGCTCCATTCTGCTCGGCGGCCCGGGCGGTTTGCAGGGAATAGTCAATTGCTTGAACCCCGGACTCCGCCGCCACAAAATGCCGGGCAATGGTAGGCACAAGCCGGCGCTGGCTTTCCGGCAATTTCTCCTCAAAAAACTTGGCCGCCCGTAAATGATAATCCTTTTTCTGTGCTTTTGACAAGTTTTTGTACAGGATGTGCCGGATACGGTCGTGCCCAAATTGATAATCGCCGTTGGTTTTGATCACAATTTGCTGCGCCAGCAAATCATCAATAGCCCGGAAAAAGGTGTCCTCGGCATAACTTGAAACAGCCTGCCAGCTTTCCAGATTCAGTTCGTCACCCAGGATAGAGGCTGCGTCGGCCAGTAAGCTGGCCTCGTCACTCAGCTTATCCAGGCGGCGCGCCAACCGATCGGCCAACGTTTTAGGCAGCGAAAGGGTGTCAAGATTCACCGGCTCCTGCCATTGGCCGCCTGATTTGGTCAGGTGTCCTGCGGTAATCATATACCGTAAAAGTTCCAATACATCAAAAACATTGCCGCCGCTGTTGTTGAAAATATAGGTTGAAAATTCGGCGGAGATGGCCGTTGGATAAAGGAGTTGCTCCAGCAAAGTGCGGGCCAGGGGTTCGGTTAAGGGGGCCAACTCCAGATACTCGGTCAACCCTTCTTCAAGCGTGTGCCAGAGCGGCGATGTTTTCTCCACTTCGTCATTTCTGAAAGCGCCAACAACGGCTATCCTGAGCTTGTTTTGGTTACGAATCAACTCGTTCAAAACCCGCCCGCTTTTTAAATCCAGCCAGTGCAGGTTGTCAAGAAACAAGATAAGGGGTGTTCTTTGAGTAACAGCCCCAAACCAGGCGATCACAGCCACCACGATTTTTTCGTCAGAAAGCGGCTGGCCATTACCATTACCCGGCGCAGGTCCCTGAAGTTCACCGGAAACCCGGGCCAGGGCCTGACCATACTGGCGGATTTCTTGTTCTGTTGAAAGCGAGGCTAATTGCCGCAACAACCCGGCCGTCCAACCATAAACGCGGTCATCCGCCCGCTGGCCACCGAGATAGAGCGGCGACACTCCCTCCAGTTCGGCCAGGGTTCTCATCTCATTGAGCAATCTTGTTTTACCCATTCCGGCCGGCGCGCCAATAAATAAGGAGGTACTTTGGCCCTGGTTTAATTGCCGGAGACATTTTTGGTAATATTCAATTTCTTTGGTGCGACCCACTAATTTACGGCTATATAAGTAACCATATTTTTGGCCCGTTGTTTCAATCAGCCCACCCTTACCGCTAATGAGCTGTAAATCCTCCAAAACAGCGGCGCTGTTCCGATAACGCTGCTGTTTGTCTTTGGCCAACAGTTTCAACACCAGGCTATTTAGAGAGGGGGGAACATCGGGGCGAAGGGTCATGGGGGCAGGCGGGTTTTGTTTGAGATGACCTTGTAAGATTTCTGCGCTGTTGCCAGTGAAAGGCCGGGCGCCGGTCAAAAGTTCGTAACCAATCACGCCCAGGGAATAAAGGTCGGTGCTTTCATCAATAACGCCCCCTACAATAACTTCCGGGGCCAAATAATACACCGTGCCCGAAATTTTGCCGGGGGCCGGAATGCCCAACTGGCTCATTAGCCCGTAATCAAGCAGTTTAATGGAGCCGTCGTCTAAAAGTTTGATATTGCTGGGCTTCAGGTCTCGATGGGCATACAACCGCGAATGAATCACGGCCAGCGTTTGGCAAACCTGGCTCAAGATGTCAACCACCTGTTTCACCGAAGGGTTGGCCAGCGCCGATAAATTGTGGCCAGGCACAAATTCCATGGTCATAAAGGGGATATTATCGTGGCTCAGGCCAAACTCAAACACCCGCACCATATTGGGGTGCTGAAATTCCGACATGATGCGGAACTCATTTTTGAACCGGAGCACAGCCGCAGACGAGTCCACGTGGCGCCGGCTCAACTCTTTCACCGCCACATATTCCGCCCGCACCGTATCATAAGCCTTATAAACCCGGCCTCCTCCCCCAGCCCCAATCTCTTCGGATTCGGTGTATCGCCTGCCAAAACGAGAAACAGAGGAATTTTTCATGGCTCATCCTCTTGATATTGTCCAGAACAACGCTTATATCTTTTAGTTTACACCATCGTCCTATGGTGTCAACCCCACAAACATGTCGTTTTTTAGAGGCCTGATATTTCCTACCCCTAACCTTTTGACTATTGATTTTGACTCAACAAGTGTGGTAATCTTTCTTAAGGTAGTGATACTCCCATTTTGTTCTTTAACAACCACAATTAAACCGGGCCAGGTCGCTGACGCCATAAAGCGTGCTGACGTATCTCTAATTGGCTGTTCTCATTCTCTGTTGAGCCAGGCGGAGATGGCACAACCAAAGGAGAAACCTTCAATGAACGACGAAACACGACAGATGCGGGAGATGTTGTTTGATCGGATTGTTTTTGGCCTGATTCTGGTGGGTCTGATTACGGCCTTGAGCAGCCTAGTCATCGGCGGGTTTTCGTCGCCCTGGTTTTTCCGCGCCATTGCCTTGATGATTGTGGCCCTGGTGGCCTTTGGCCTGCGGCGAGTTAGCCGGCTTGTGGTTGCTGTTTACATATTGGTGCTGGAACTGTTTGGCATTGCTACCGCTATATTTCTCCAGTCCAGCGTCGTTGGTTTTATCCCCTATCTTTTTATCCCCATTATTATCATTGCGGGGTTGCTTTTAAATCCGCTGGCCACTATCCTCATCGGCCTGCTGGCCGTGGTGATGATTGTGCTGGTGGTGGCCCTGACGCAGCAACTATCGGGCGCGGTTTTCATCACCCTTTTACCCCCTTTTAGCCTGATTATTGTAGCTTTGCTCCTGGTGATTGAAGGGAGACGCCATATAGAAAAGTTGGGCGAACACCTATTAGAAAGCAGAAAGCTGCTCCGCGAGCGCACTCTGGAAATGATGGAAGCTCAGGACAAAATTACCGAACTTCAGGCCAGAACCGAAGAACTCAAACAACAATTATTGACCGGCCGGGGCGAAGCCCATCAAGCCCACCAACTGGCCTTACAAAAAAGCCAGGGGCTTCACCAACTCATCAAGGGCGCCATTAATGAACTGGATACATCGGTGGAAGAGTTGGAGCGACTGGTTGATCAGATCGGCGAGAGCGCTTCCCCCAACGAGCAGGCCGGTTTGCTGGAAAAAGTATGGCAAAGAATCTATCATCTCAACAACCTGGTGGTCAACCTGGAAGATATGGCCCAACTCAAAAACGAGCGAGTTGCCCTGAACTACCAGGAGGTTGACATTACCCACCTGATTAATGAAGTGGTCAGCACCACGCGCGGCCTGGCCCGGGGGAAGAACTTAGAAATACGCTGCCAGGTACCAGAGAATTTACCCAAGCTCAAACTGGACCCGGTACGTATCCGGCAAGTCTTGTTATACGTTTTGAACAACGCGGTCAAATACACCGACCAGGGCATCATTGAAGTGCAAGCCGAGTTGAACGCCAAAGAACTGCTCATTTTTGTCTCCGACACCGGCATTGGCATGCACCGTGAGGAAATGGAGCTGGTTTTCCAGGAATTTGGGCGCGGCAGCGGCACCCTGGCTAAACAACGCCAGGGCACCGGCCTGGGCCTGGCCATCAGCAAGGGCCTGGTTGAATTGCACGGGGGGCACATGTGGGTCACCAGTGTTTTGGGCGTTGGCTCTACCTTTTACATCAACCTGCCGCTTGAACCGCCGCCCGCTAAAACTCCGGCGGCCATCCCCGCCCCAATGCCCGCAGCCGCAATACCGGCGCAGATACCGCTTGCCGTGACCGTCCTTGAACAGGAGGAACCCGTGTCGCTTTGGGATACAATTAACAAAAAAACAGAAACGCAGGTAGCTGTTTCCGACCAAGAAGAAACCCTGGCCGCGGCAGAACCGGCCACGATTGCACCCACCGCCAAAGGCGGCTTTGGCTCGCCCGTTGGCCGCTACAGCCCCACCTATATTGGCCGTTTTGGTTTTATCTTATTGGGATTATTATTGATTATTGCCTCCATTGTGGCCATGCTGGCCGTTATCTACGGCCCGGTTGGCGAAGAAGAAGTGGCGGCTACAACAGTCGCTTCGCCCACCAGCATCGCCGCCGGTTTGCCAGATACAGCCACCCCAGAGGAAAGCATAGCCCCGGCGCCCACCGCAACACCTTCAGCAACATCTTCCCCAACCGTTGCCCCCCCAGCCTCGGCTACGCCTACCCTGCCGCCCACCGAACCACCTACCCTGATTCCAACAGATACGCCTGCGGCAACCATTCCGGCTACAAACACTTCGACGCCTACCCAGGAACCGCCAACCCTCACCGTAACCTCAACCAAAACGCCTACGCAAACCCCAAACCTCATCCCCCAACCCACGGCCAAGGAAACGCCCCCTGCGGCCCTTGTTGAACAACCCCCGACCCGTCCCGCCGCCCAAGGATTATCCTTTGTAGCCGGTCAATTGGTGGCTCTAAATCCATTGGGCGACACAGCAAGCACTTCCCTGGAAACAGCCGGCAGCATCGTTCCCGACAGCGGTCTGAGTTGGTCGCCGCAGGGAGACCGGATACTTTTCACTTCCAAGCGCGATAACAACTACGAGATTTACACGGCCAACGCCGATGGCAGCCAACCGCTCAACCTGACCAAAGCGGCCGCTTATGATACGCAACCCTCTTGGTCGCCGGACGGACATAAAATAGCTTTCAGTTCCGGGCGAGACGGCAACGTTGACATTTACATGATGGATGCTGACGGTGGCAATCTGCAAAAACTGACCACCAGCCGGGGCTACGACGAATGGCCGGTCTGGTCGCCCGACGGCCGCAAAATCGCTTTTGTGTCTGATCGGGATGGCAACGTGGAAATTTACGTAATGAATATTGACGGCAGCAACCAACAGCGCCTCACCGATAATCCGGCAGCCGATTGGCCTGCCACCTGGTCGGCTGACGGGCACCGATTGGCCTTTGGCTCCGACCGCGACGGGAACTGGAATCTATACCTTGTTAGCGTGACCGATGGCGGAGTGACCCGGTTGACCAATGACCCGGCTGACGAACGCGAACCGGCCTGGTCGCCCGATGGTCGGACGATTGCCTTTGCCTACAACGGCGGCGGCAATTGGGATATTTACACCATCCCCGCTCCTACCGGCGCTTCCGGCGAGATCCCCAAAAGCGAGTGGACTCAATTCACCGACACGCCTACAGTTAATGAACACTATCCGGCCTGGGCGCCCTGATTTTTGGGGCCTTTAAAAGGCAAGGATTATCACTGATCCGCAAAAACTGTGTCAAAAAATGTGACCACTCGCTGCCTGTATTCCTCCTCCCGGCCCAAGGCGGGATTATCATGCCCCATGTCCTCAATGATCCACAACTGCTTTGGCTCTTGGGCCGACTCGTACATTTTCTGCGCGTGATGCAGGGGAAAAAGAGGATCGTGCGCTCCATGAATAATCAACACTGCGCGAGGGGAGAGGGAAGCCAGGTCGCGGGCTGAATTGACCTGGGTGATTTCCAGGCCAACCCTTCGTTCCGCCAAACTGACCAGCAGCGGCGCAAAGGGCCACTGGGGAAAGATGGAAAGGTCTGCAAAAGCATCGTCAACCGCCTCCGCTAAACTACTGTAACTGCTTTCAATCACCACCGCCTTAATCCGCTCGTCTGCGGCGGCAGCCCGGACTACCGCCGCCCCGCCAAACGAGGTACCCAAGGCCCCAATCTGTTCCACCTCCGGCGCAGCCGCCAGATAATCCACGGCGGCCTGCACATCCCAGGCTTCCCGATAACCATAAGTAGCTATTTCTCCTTCGCTGCGGCCGTGCGCCCGCAAATCAAGCATCAACAAATGATACCCGGCCTCAGCCAATATTTTTGCCTCCGGCACTAACGCCGAGCGATTGGCGTCAATGCCATGCGCCAGCACCAAGCCACCGGGTTTTGAACCAGGGATATACCAGGCCGATATTTTTAAACCGTCGGCCGTGGTCAGGGTAATATCTTCATAAATTGAACTGATCTCTGTGGGCGAACCAATGTTGGCATTTCGGTGAGGGGTTACAAAAACTTTAACCTGGAGATTTATAAAATAAATCAACAAGCCCAGCAAGGCCACAGCCAGGGTAACGGACAGAAAAACGACCAGCCGCAGCCAATATCGGCGGGAGAAACGGCCGGGGCCAGGAGAAGATTTTGGAGGCATCATTAATAACCCTGTTTCGAATTTTCCCCCTTGACAAAACACAAAGAGTTGGGTATAAATGTGGGTAACAGGCGGTATACGCTCCTCGTTGTTCACTCTCCCTCTCTAAATGCGATTGCCCTGGAACCTCCCAGGGCAATTTTTATTTAGGCCTAATCACCCTTTAGCCTTAACTTTCCTCAAGCGCCAAACGGTGATATTTCTTTTTCCCGGCCCGTAACAAAATCCCGCCATCGGTCAAATCATCGGGAGTGAGAACTGTCTCAACCTGCTCTATTCGCTGATCATTCACATAAACCCCGCCCTGCTGCAACATCCGCCGGGCCTCGCCGCGAGAGTGGGCCAGACCAACCTCGGCAAAAATCTCCAAAACGCCAATACCGCCTTGCAGCCTGGCCGGCGACACCAGGGTGGTCGGCATCGCTTCTAAATCACCCCCCTGGGCAAAGGCGGCCTGAGCGGCTTGTTGAGCCGCGCGAGCCTCGGCCTGGCCGTGGGTGATGGCAGTGGCTTCGTAGGCCAAAATTTGTTTGGCTTCCCGCAATTCGGCTCCGGACAGAGCGGCCAAACGTTTGATTTCCGTCATCGGCAAAAAAGTAAAAACTTTAAGCAGTTTTTCAATATCGCGGTCGTCGCAATTAATCCAGTACTGGTAGTAGTCATAAGGGCTGAGTTTATTAGCATCCAACCACACCGCCCCGGCCGCCGTTTTGCCCATTTTGGCGCCGCTGGCCGTCGTCAACAGAGGGTAGGTCATCGCATGCACCGTTGCCCCTTCAACGCGGCGAATGAGGTCAACCCCGGCCAGCAGGTTGCCCCACTGGTCGTCGCCGCCCATCTGCATGGTGCAGCCGTATCGCTGGTAAAGGATCAAATAATCATAGGCTTGCAACAGTTGATAATTGAATTCAATAAAACTCAACCCTTTTTCCAGGCGCTGCTTGTAAGCTTCGGCAGCCAGCATGCGATTAACGCTAAAATGGCGGCCAATATCCCGCAAAAATTTGATATAGTTCAGGCTCAACAGCCAGCCGGCATTGTTCTCGGCAATGGCCCGGCCCTCATCAAAATGCAGATAATGATTGAGTTGCGCGTGCAATTTATCCACATTGGCCTGAATTTCCTCTTCCGTTAGCATCTTGCGCATTTCGGTTTTGCCGCTGGGGTCGCCCACCATGGTGGTGCCGCCCCCCACCAGGCCAATGGGCCGATGACCGGCCCGCTGCATGTGCAGCATAGCCATAATGGTCACCAGGTTGCCAACATGCAGGCTGTCGGCGGTGCCGTCAAAGCCAATGTAAAAGGTTATTTTTTTCTCTGCCAGTTCTCTCCGCACGGCTTCCTCGTCTGTAACCTGGGCGATGAAACCGCGTTCTTGGAGAATATCAAATACACTGTTATTCATGGTCTGGTATCTCTTTTTCGTTATGGAATTTAGGAGGATTTTACCTCAAATTGGCCGTTATGCCAATGGCGTTACCAGGCGGGGGAAATTATCTTGCAGGGAGATCGGTATCTGCTGACCGGCCGGCCAGGCGCCTTCAGGGTTGAAGGTGTTGCTGTACAAGCGATAAACGCTGGCTCCCTGGTTGTCAGGCCAATCAGGCACAACGTCAGACGGAGCAAACTCAAGGTCCATGGCCGCGTCGCTTTCCAGGCGCGTTTGGCCGTCCGCCAACCAGGTGAGAAAAAGATGGGCTGGATAAGGTGTTTGCCAATTTAAGCCGGCCTGGGATGAACCGCTTCCGCCGGCCAAACCCCCGGTAGCCGTTCGATAGACAAACCGGATCAGGCTGCGTTCGTCGGGTTGAAGGGCCAGTTGGCCGGGGTTCTGGTTATTGCGCCAGAGGGTGGCCAGGTGGGCAAACATCCGTTGAGAGGGTTTGGCCAAGTCGCCGTTGGCGTAAAGGCCCAGCCCGGCTTCAAAAGGATTGGGCGCGGCCCGCACGTCGTTGAGCATCCATTTATGCCCTCCGGCCAAACCCTCGGCCCGCAAAAAACAGAGCGTGGCCGCTTCATGTAAGGCCACGATCCGGGGGTCAACCGGGCGCGATGTTTCAGCTTTTTTACTTTCATCCGTGGAATAACCATACTCGCCCATCATCACGGGCATATCGGGAAACGTATCTCGCAGGGAACGAAGCATAGCCAGGATGGTTTGCAGAGTGTCGTAGCCAACGTTACCGTACTGGTGAATCTGGTGAAAATCAAGCATCCGATTGGCGGGCAGCGCCGCCAAAATCGGCCAGTTCCAGCCGATGGTAAAAAGCCGGGTGGGGTCGGCCGCTTTCATCGGTTCAAGTTGCGGTTTGAGCCAGGCGGCAATGGTCTGATCAAGCAATTGCAGAAAAGGCTGCCACGGTTGAGCTTCGGGCGCCCGCATGTAGTCTATCAAGGTGCCATGGTAGGCCGAGGCTTCGCCGCTGTAACGCACGTAAGCCTCTACCGCGTTCACGTAATAATAGGCCAGGTCGGGTTTGTCACGCAACAGGCCAGGAATATTGCGGCTGCCCATCTCGGCCCGCGAAACCAATTCACCATAAGCATCAACCAAGGCGGATGTCAATAAGGGCGGCAGTTGGTCGGGATAAGTGGCGACGAGCAAGTTATAAAGGCGCGGCTCATTTTCCAAATCCCAGCCCAATACAATCGGGTTGCCTTTAAAATGCGTCACAATTTTACTATTAAAACGGCCCACGTCGGCCAAGTGCGGACTGTGATAATCGTTAAAGGTAAGCAGCACGTATAGGCCATGCTCGCGGGCCAAATTAAAAACGGTATCAAAGCGGGTAAAATTGCCGTTGTTGACTTCATCAAGGTTCTCTTTTTGCACAAAGAAGCGCACCGAATTGAAGCCGCTGGCCCGGGCTTTTTGAAAATCGTGGGCAATGAGGCCGGGGTCGTACAGGTCGGGCCGCCACATGGCCCAGGCGCGGTCATAAAAGCCCTCGTAGTTTACCCCGTGAATCCAGAGAGGTTGACCAGACGGGTCCAGAAAACCGGCTTTGGCCGGGTTGAGCGTGACAATAGACATATCCTTTGACTCGAATCACCCCCACACTCATTAATTCATCCGGGAACCATCACCTTTTAAGCGACCACGGCAAACGTGTCTTTGAGCAAATCCTGGTCGCGGGAGGAACCGCCCACCATCACCTCAAATTCGCCCGGCTCTACCACGGTTTCCAGGTATTGATTGACCAGGGCCAGATGTTGGTAGGGCACTTCCAGCAAAATGGTCTTTTTTTCGCCGGGTTGCAGGTCAACCCGGGCAAAGGCTTTGAGTTCTTTCACGGGCGTGGTCACCGAACTATAAACGTCGTTAAGATAAAGCTGGACGATTTCGACGCCGGCGCGCCGGCCGGTATTCCGCACCTCAATTTCAACCTGGAGGTTCTGGCCTGGGGCCAACTCTTTGGCCCCAAGTTTCAGATTGGCATAGGCAAAGCTGGTGTAGCTTAAGCCATAGCCAAAGGCAAACAGCGGCTCCGGCGGCATGTCAACATAACGATGGGTGTGCCAGCCCGGAATCTGGTTGTAATAAACCGGCTGCTGGCCAACGTGATAGGGGAAGGAGATAGCCAGTTTGCCGCCGGGATTGCGGTCGCCAAAAAGAAGGCCCGCAACGGCGGTGCCGCCGGCCAAACCGGGATTCCAGGCTTCCACAACAGCGTGAGCATGCTCCGCCACCCAGGGGATACTCAATGGTTTGCCGTTGATGAGGACTACTACCAACGGCGTGCCGGTGGCATGAACGGACTGCAAAAGCTGCTGTTGGCCGCCGCTCAAATCAAGATTGGCCCGGTCGCGCACCTCGCCGTTTTGGGAAAGGGTATCGCCCACCACCACAATCGCTACTTCGGCCTGGCGGGCCAGTTCCACTGCTACTGCAATTTCTGAAGTGTCCGGTTTGATGACATCACAGCCCCGGCAATAGTCCACGCGAGAGGCTGCTCCGGCTCGCTGCCGGATTCCCTCTAAAACAGTGACCACATTTTCTCGCTCAAGCGCTTCTAGAAATTTTTCCTGGTTGCCCGACATAATACTTTCCATGACGCCCAAAAAGACCCAATCACCAAGTTGGGCAATGACGTCATCTGCATTGGGGCCAATCACGGCGATACGTTTGAGGTCATTAGCCAGGGGCAGCAGATTATCCTGATTTTTGAGCAAAACTATTGACTGGTAGGCGCTCTCCAGGGCCGCCTGCCGATGCTCGGCGCAACCAATAATTTCCCGACCTTTCTCCAGGTTAGCGTAGCGGTTCTGGTCAAACAAGCCCAACTCAAATTTGAGGCGCAAAATGCGGCGGCAGGCTTCATCAATTTGGGCCAGGTCCAACGCCCCACTTTGGGCCAGTTTTAAGGCAATATCGGGAAATGCGGGCGTACTCATCATCATGTCATTGCCCGCGGCCACAGCCTTTTGCACGGCTTCGGCCAGGGTGGCGCAGACTTTTTGGTTCAGGTACATCTGGCCGATATTGTTCCAATCCGTCACTACAAAGCCAGCAAAGCCCCACTCCTTTTTTAGCACCTCGGTCAGCAACCAATGATTGGCCGTGCAGGGCACGCCGTCAATGGACTGGTAGCCGGCCATAATAGTGGCGCAGCCGGCCTTGACTGCCTCGTGGAAGGGCCGCAAGAAGATGGAACGCATGTGGCGTTGCGATAGGTCGGCTTCGGAGGCGTCGCGCCCGCCCTGAGTGCAGGAGTAACCGGCGTAGTGTTTGGGACAGGCCAAAATGGTTTCGGGGTCGGCCAGGTTTTGCCCCTGGTAACCGCGCACCAGCGCCCGGCCCAACATGCCTACCAGGAAGGGGTCTTCGCCAAAGGTTTCGTCAATGCGGCCCCAGCGCAGGTCGCGCGCCACATCCAACTCCGGCGAGAATGTCCAGTGCATGCCGGTATAGCTGGCCTCTCTGGCTGTAATTTGACCCATTTTCTCGACCAGGTCCGGATTCCAAGAACAGGCCATTGCTAACTGCGTGGGAAAAACCGTAGCGGTGGGCCAAAAGCAGTGGCCGTGAATAGCATCAATGCCAAAAATAAGGGGGATGCCGAGCCGGGTTTGTTCAGCCAGTTTTTGCAGTTCATTAGTTTTTTCGCCAATGATGTGCAAGAACGAGCCGATGTGTTTTTCTTGCAGCAATGCTTCGGCGTTCTGCCGGCCATCCAGTTGGCACATCTGGCCGATTTTTTCGGCCAGGGTCATCCGGCTCAACAAGTCGGCCACTCTTTCAGCAGTAGGGCGCTGGGGGTTTGTGTAGGTAGGTGTTTTGGACATTTAGGTTTTCCTTTATCCCCTCTCCGGCAGGCGCAATTCCATTCCCACCCGGATCAGGCCGGGATCGGAAATTTTGTCTTGATTGGCTTCAAAAATGAGCCGCCAGAGACGATAGTCGCCGTATATTTGCTGGGCAATTTTGCTCAGCGTATCGCCGGGTTGGACAACGTAGGTATCGCCTGTCCCATCGGGACCAGGGGTAGGCTCTTCGGGTTGGGCGGGGGGTTCCTCTTGGGGCGGGACAACGGCAGTGAGAAAGCGGCGGCCCTGTTGGGCCATTTCATTTAATTTTGTTTCCGTGGCCGCCGGGGTATCGGCCGCCACCCGCTCAACCAGCACTGCGCCCAAACCGCGAATGTTGTCCAGAACCTCATCCGAAATTTGTTCCGGCGAAGCGACCACCGTTACGTAAGGCCAGCGCCCGGCCACCTGGTCTGCCACAAAAGTAAAATCGGGGATAAAACGTTTCAAATACTTGAGGGCGGCATGTAAATAGTTCTCAAAATCACCAAAAAGCACCACGTGCTCACCCGGCTGGGGTTGTATCTCAACGGTATCGCCGGGTGGGGAATAAAGAGGCGTTTCGACGCCCATCACCACAGCATATTGAGCGCCGGGCTGGACGTCGAGCACCACGCTCTCCCCCGCGGCAAAGGTCTGTTGGCGCGTGCGATGCTGCTGGCTAAATACCCGGTATACTTCAGTTTCCCTGGCTCGATTCCAGCCGGGCGCTAAATCCCAGGGGGCAAGGGAGAGACGCCCGGCCTGCTGCGCGTCAATCAATAGTTGTTGATGGTCTATATTAATAAAACAGTGATCGGCGTTTTCCGCTTGCCAGCTAAGGTTATCATCCTGATAATTTTGGCCGCCAAGCGTGATGTGGGGCGGCAGGTCAAAACGATAAGCCAGACCGGTCTCCACTTCGCGGAGATGGATAAAGTCGCCTTCCTGGCCAACCGGGAGCCATTCCGCGCTAAAACGCTGCACCAGATTGCGGACAGGTTTGGCCTGGTCGCCAACGCTGAAAACGCCAAAGCTGGCTTCATAAGGATTGTCCGTGCTCGCTACGTCGTTGAGCATCCATTTGAAGCCCCCGGCAAATTCATTGGCTCGCAAAAAAGCCAGCGTGGCGGCTTCGTAAAGGGCGGTATACTCGGCCGGCACCGGACGGCTGCCGGAAGACGTGGTCCCACTTTGGTTGCTCCAGCCAAATTCGCCAAAAATGATAGGCTGGTGGGGAAAGGCTCGCCGCAGACCCTCTAAGTGAGCAATATTGGTATTGAAGCCGTGCATCGAGAGCGGGGTATAGTTATGGTAAGCCTGAAAATCGAGGAGCCGATTAGCCGGCAGCCCGGCAAAGTGGAGCCAATTCCAACCCACGGTCAACAACTGCCGGCAGCCCGTGGCCCGGATAGGCTCAAGGCGGGCCTGGAGCCATTTTTCCACGGTTCCATCCAGCACACTGATAAGCGGATACCAGGGCCTGGAATCATCTGAGAGCATAAAGTCTATCAGCGTACCTTGCCCCTGCTTCACAAAGGTGTTTACGGCAGCATCATATTCCAGGAAGATGCGCAGGGCGTTGATGTAATAGTAGGCGGTTTCTTCGTCCAGGTGGCCGGGGATGCGCCGCTGGCGCTGCAACTCAAGCGCTTCGGCGGGGCCAACTCGCTCGCCGTAGTGGTCAATCAATTGGCCGGTATGCACCGGTGGGCGATACGCCTCTGGATACACGGCAGCCACCAGGTTATAAAAGACCGGCTCATTTTCCAAGTCGTAAGCGCAAAGCGTAGGCACATCCCGGTAACGCGCGGCAATTTTGGCGTCCAATTGGCCCACTCGTTCCAGATTAAGGGCATGGGCGTCGTTGAGCGTGAGCAGCACCAATAAGTGATGGTCTTGGGCAATGGATAAGGTTTGGTCCAATTTGTCAAACTTATCCCGGCGAATCTCCTCCAAAAGGGCGGCGTGAGCAAAAAGGCGGACGGTATTAAAACCGCTCTGTTGAGCTTTACGAAAATCGCGGGCAATCAAAGTGGGGTCGTATAGTCCAGTTTCCCACATCTTCCAGGCGCGATCAAAATAGCCGGAATAATTAACGCCAATGGCAAAAAAAGGCCCGCCGTGCGGGTTGACCAGATAATGCTTATCTGCTGAAACAGTGACCAGGGCCATAACCTGCCTCCAAATACAGTTTGGCGACTCTCTCGCCTGACACTTTACGGAGAATATGGGAGTCTGTTACCAGTATACCAATAAACGGCTGATTTGGCGAACAATGTTAAGTAAAGTTAAGGTTGGGGCGGTCACACTGCAAATGAGCATTAAACTCTACTTGCCAACCCCTCTTATCCTGAGTACAATACCTTAATCAACTAAGGTTATCAAAAAAAGCGCCCTGCCCCCAAAGCAGTGGCCCTTAACCGGGTATTGAGCCTTGATAAGACCCTTTAATTTGCGCGACGCAAAACTTGTGACGCGCCTACAGCAGGTGGGGACGCCTTTAAACATTGAAGAGCAGTTGACTCACCCGCGTTCTTTGCTACGCTCGGTGCTGATTAATAGCCTCTTTTTTCCCCGCACAGGCCCTTCAACCTTCATTCTTGACCAACAAGATGAAAACGGCCGGCTGCTGGGATTGGCCCAAATACGCACGCGACCAGGCCGCCCTGACCGCGATGTAGTGTTTATGTCGCCCGCGCTTGAGACCGGCAACGGCAATCACGCCATCTGGCAACGGCTGCTTACCCACCTATGCGTACAAACGGCAGAACGCGGCTGCTTTCGGCTTTACGCCAGCCTACCCGTAGACAGCGAAGAGTTCCATCTGTTTAAAAATATTGGTTTCATCAAATATAGCCAGGAAGACATCTACCAATTTAACCCAACACCCCCCGGAACGGCCCTTGAAACAAACATAAGCTTGCGTCCGCAGCAGGCCAGCGATGGCTGGGGGCTGCAACAATTATATGCCACCGTAACACCCCGCCCGGTGCAAAATATTGAAGGATTGGGCCAGGGATTATGGGCCTTGCCCCAACAACGCTGGGGCGAACCGGGATGTCAAAACGGTTACGTGTGGGAAGAAAACGGCGAACTGCTGGGCGCTCTGCACCTGCGCACGGGCAAGCGGGGCTACTGGATGAGAACCTTGTTGCATCCAGAGGCCATAGACCAGGCTAAAGCCCTGGCCAAAGCAGCCTTGAACCTGACCGGCAACAAAAACCCTCATTTGCCTGTCTATTTTGCGGTCAGACAATATGAAATCGGCTGGCGCTCGGTGCTGACGGATTTGGGTTTTGTGCCGCTGACTACCCAAACGTTGGTAGTTAAACCAATGGTGGTGCGGGTTCGAGATAAATCACCGGCCTTAATCCCGGGCCTGGAAAGCTCATCGGAAAGCGCCGCCACACCGGCCATCTCTCACGCCGAAAGCATGGAGCCACGACCCGTACCGCAACATAGGCCCTAATTTGGAAACGCAACCAATGTCAAACCCAATTGAAATCAAAAACGAACCCCTGCACCAGGTAAAGATAACCGACGACCTGGATGCGCTCTTAGGGGTGCTGCCGCCTTACATCAGAGCAGTGCTGGATAAGGTTAATGAGGGGGAAAAACTCATCGAGATCATCATGGACCTGGGCCGGCAGCCCGAAGCCCGCTTTATTGACCGGGAAATGATCTTGAGCGAACAGGAGATCACCCAGGCCGACATTGACTATGTGATCCAGCGGATTGGCCAATTTATGGGCGACAATCGGGCCGGGATCGAACGGACCCTGCATCGCATTTCGGGTATCCGTAACCGGCAGGGGGAAATTGTTGGCTTGACTTGCCGGGTCGGCCGGGCGGTTTTTGGCACAGTTGACATTGTTCAGGATATTTTGGAATCGGGCAAGAGCCTGTTACTGCTTGGCCCGCCGGGGGTGGGCAAAACCACCCTGCTGCGTGAAGCAGCCCGCGTGCTGGCCGAAACAAAGCGGGTGATCATTGTAGACACCTCCAACGAAATCGCCGGCGATGGCGACATCCCCCATCCGGCCATTGGCCGCGCCCGGCGCATGCAAGTGGCCAAACCCAGCCTGCAACACGAGGTAATGATTGAGGCCGTGGAAAACCACATGCCGGAAGTGATCATTATTGACGAAATTGGCCGCGAACTGGAGGCCGAGGCCGCCCGCACCATTGCCGAACGCGGCGTACAGTTGGTGGGCACCGCGCACGGCATCACCCTGGAAAATCTGCTCATGAACCCCACTCTGGCCGACCTGGTGGGGGGCATTGACAGCGTTACCCTCTCAGACGAAGAAGCCCGGCGGCGTGGCACCCAAAAAACCGTTTTAGAACGCCGCGCGCCGCCTACGTTTGATGTGCTGGTGGAAATCCAGAACCGCTATACCTTTGCCGTCCATTATGATGTGGCCCGCGCCGTAGACACGCTGCTGCGTTTAAGGCCGCTCGTGCCCGAAATTCGGTATCGTGATGAGGGGGGGGAAATCCAAATAGAGACTCCGCCGTTGGAGCGCCCGGAAAAATCAACCGCTAAAACCGTTAGCGGTGATTATGGAGATTTTAGGGGGAGAAGAGCCGCCCAGGGCTTGCCTGAATTTGAAGATACCAAAACATTGCCGCCCCAAAAAATCTTTGCCTACGGCGTGGGGCAAAACCGGCTGCGACAGGCGGCCAGGTCGCTCCAACTGCCCGTTATTTTGGTAGACGACCTGAACCAGGCCGATGTTTTGATGACCCTCAAAAGTTACTATCGGAAACGGCCCCAACCTGTAGCCGAAGCGGAACGATTGGGCACGCCGGTTTACGTGCTTCGCTCTAACACGGTGGTGCAAATAGAGTCCTGCCTGGCCGACATTTTTGCCCTGAGCGCCGAGGAAATTGATCCTATGGCCATTGTGCGCCGGGAAACGCAAGATGCTATTCGCCGGGTTTTGTCGGGCGCTCGCAATATCGAGTTGTCGCCACAAAGCGCCTATATTCGCCGCGAACAACACCAGATGGCCCGCCAGGCCAACCTGGTTTCCCACAGTTTGGGCCGGGAGCCAAATCGGCGGGTACGCATTTACCGGGACGCGCCGGCCGGGGGTAAATCTTGAGTCTATTCATCACCTTTGAAGGCCCCGACGGTTCAGGCAAAAGCACCCAAATTGAGTTAGTGAGCGACCACTTGCAACAGCAAGGCTACCGGGTTTACCACACCCGCGAGCCAGGCGGCACGGCCATTGGCGATCAAATTAGAGAGATATTGCACAACATTGGCAACGCCGAAATGACCGCCAGGGCTGAAATCCTGCTTTATTCGGCCAGCCGCGCCCAATTGGTGGAGCAGATCATTTTACCCCACCTGGCCCAAGGGGAAATTGTTTTGTGCGACCGCTATGCCGATAGCACGTATGCTTACCAGGGTTATGGTCGCCAACTGGATTTTGACACGCTGCGGGTGATCACCAATTTTGCCACCCAAAGTTTAAAGCCAGATTTGACCATCTATCTTGACTTGGAGGTGGAGGAGGGACTAAAACGCAAAGCCTCGGCCAATACCGCCGGCCAGGGCGAGTGGAATCGGATGGACCGGCTGGAATTGGCCTTTCATCAACGAGTACGGCAGGGCTACCTGGAAATGGCCCGGGCCAAGCCGGAACGCTGGCTGGTGGTGGAGGCTACGGCCTCTATAAAAGAAATCAACCGGCTTATTTGCAGCCGGTTGGGAAAAATCATCAAACGTTAAACGGCTCAGTTTGGGGCCACACCGAGTTTGAGCATAAGACTAATTCCTTAACCAAACCAATCGTCATCTGCGCCGCCAGCGCCAGCGCCGCCCAAATCTGGCATTGATTTTTCAATCGAATCGGGGTCCTCGCCCGCCTCTAGCCGGTCAACAACCTCATTAAATTCATCGCCTAAATCTTCACCCATCTCGTTCCCCATCTTGCGCATCCAGCGAGCGAGTGATTTGGGATCATTTTCATCCAGGCCGGCCAAACTACCGGGGTTGGCCAGATTTTCCAACCGGCTTTCTTCGGACCGCACAAAGGCCACTTTGGAGACGAGGCGTTTTAGATTGCTGCCGCCGCAGCGGGGACAGATCGCCTCTTTGGTCTCAACATCGGCAAAACTGCGAAAAAAAACATTGACCCGTTTGCGGCAGTCGTAACAGCCATATTCATAAATGGGCATCATTCACCTCTCTGGCGCACAAAAGCTGATGGGTGTATTATACCATTAACAATTCACCATTTACAATTTTTTAGGGAGCGTCCTTTGAGCCATCGCATTGAACCGTACAATTATCAGCAAAACCCCCTCCTCATCGTCATCTCCGGGCCGTCGGGAGTGGGCAAAGATGTCACCATCAACTGCCTCAAAGCATCCGGCTCCCCCTTTCACTTTGTGGTCACTGCCACCACCCGCCCCCAACGCCCCGACGAAGTGGAGGGAGTTGATTACTTTTTTGTTTCAAAAGATGAATTTGCCGACATGATTGAAAACGACGAACTGCTGGAATATGCCCTGGTTTATGGCGATTACAAAGGCATTCCCAAACAACAGGTGCGCCAAGCCCTGGCTACGGGCCAAGACGTGATCATGCGCCTTGACGTGCAAGGCGCGGCCACCATCCGGCGGTTGGTGCCGGAGGCCGTGCTCATCTACCTCTCGGCCGAATCCGAAGAAGCCCTGATCCGGCGGCTTAAACAGCGCCAAACCGACCCCAACGACCAGCTCAAAATACGCATCGCCACGGCGCGGGAGGAATTAAAACGGCTTGATTTATTTGATTACCTGGTCATCAATGCGGAAGACAAATTGAACGAAACCTGTCGCACCATCGCCGCTATCATTACCGCCGAAAAGTGCCGGGTAAAACAAAGAGAGATTAACTTATGACCAGTCAGTCAGACATTAACCGAACTCCCCCGTCGTCAGCAGGAACTTCTTTGCCGCTGCCGCTGCATAAACCTTTTTTTACCTACATCTTGATCGGCCTCATCGTCGTGGTTTGGTTAGCCATGGGCCTGGCCGGGGGATCGCAGGATAGCGACGTGTTAGTTGCATTTGGGGCCAACGTTGGCGTGTTGATTTTGCAGGGCCAAACGTGGCGTTTATTTACCTCAATGTTCCTCCACATCGGTTTAATGCACCTGCTGTTCAACGCCTACGCCCTTTTCATTTTTGGGGTAGAGATGGAACGGCTTTACGGGCCAGATCGTTTCATTACCGTTTACATCCTGGCCGGACTGTTTGGCAGTTTGGCCAGTTTTGCCTGGCGCGGCCCATTGGTTTTCTCTGCCGGGGCTTCCGGGGCCATTTTTGGCGTGATTGGCATGAACCTGGCCTTCTTTTTGTTGCACCGGGAAACGTTTGGCCATTTTGGCCGCCAACGAATGATGAACACAATTTTGATCATTGTGATCAACGTGATATTTGGTTTTACGGCTCGCAACATTGACAACATGGCCCACCTGGGCGGTTTGCTGGCCGGTTTTGTTATGGGTTACGGTTTGGCTCCCCGCTATGACATCATTGACCGGTATACGCTTAACCCCCGCGTGGTAGACACCACCTCTTTACTCAAACGCTGGTGGATGCCGGCGCTGGCGATTGTCACGTTGTCCGGCGGGGTGTCGCTGGCGATGTCGTATTGGTCGGGCATTTTAGGCTAAAATATTCAACAATTTTTGGGAGGTGAAAAATGTCTGCACTGCGTATTCGGGAACCGCGCTTTGCCGATGGAATGTGGTACAGCGGCAATGCGCCCCAATTGGCCAACAGTATTCAAAGCTATCTGCACGGCGCTCCGGCTGAAGTTGACCCCGGCGAGATCGTGGGTCTGGTGGCTCCTCACGCGGGGCATCGTTTCAGCGGCCACGTGGCGGCAGCGGCTTTCGCCGGCCTGACCCCTGGCATTTTTGAAACCGTTATCCTGATCGGTCCCGATCACCGGGGCGCAGCCTGGGGGCAGATTGCCACCGTGGACGTTGACGCCTGGCGCACCCCCCTGGGCGACATTCCCGTAAACCGAGATTTTTTACAAACCCTGCAAAATGAAATCAAACTCAAATGGCTGCCCACCGACGCCGAACACTCCCTGGAAATTGAACTGCCTTTTTTGCAGATGACCCTGCAAGAGTTCACCCTTGTGCCCTTGATCATGGGCGATCCATCCCCGCCAACCTGCCGCCAATTGGCCGACGCTCTGGTCAAAGTAATTGATCCCAAACAATTCAACCCAACCCTGTTCGTCGCCAGTAGTGATTTGAGTCACTTTTTTGACGACGCCACCGCCCGCTGCCTGGATGAAACCACCCTCCAATTTATGCTCAATTTAGACGCCGACGGCCTGGCCCGGCACGCCCAAAATTGTCAACGTGGTGAAGGAGCCTGTGGGGCCGGTCCGGTGGCTACGGTTATTCACGCCGCCAAAGCCTTAGGCGCAACCCAGGGCCACTTGCTCAAATATGCCACCAGTGGGAATGTCCATCCAGATAAAAGCAGCGTGGTTGGTTATGCTGCCGTGGCCTTTAGCAAATAGTTATGTACGTTGAAGTTGTTGTAGACCGCCCCATTATCAAACGCGACCGGCGCAGTTTCATTGAGACGCCCCAAGACGCCGCCATGCCCTACCCCGAAACCGAAACTCTAGCGGAGCCGGATTTACCCATCCAACCCGACCCAAACCCCCTGGCCCTAACCTTCCACTATCACCTGCCCCCTCACCTGGAAAACCAAATACAAATTGGTCAGCTTGTGGCCGTGCCCTTCCGCACGCAACAATTGCCGGCCATTGTCGTGGGGTTGAGCGACAGCTCACCGGTAGCGGAAACCAAACCAATCGCCGCAATCCTTGATCCAGAGCCTGTACTCACCCCGGCCCAAATCAACCTGGCTTATTGGCTTTCACGGGAAACGCTGGCGCCCCTGGCCATTTGCCTGAAATACTTTTTGCCGCCCGGCTCCAGCCGCAAACCGGAATGGACGCTGAAACCCACGCCCGTTGCCGGCGCTCAAGCAGAACTCAACGCGCCGGAACAGATTTTGTTAACCTATCTCCGCCAGCACCACACCGCCCCCCTGGCCGAAGTTGACCAAACTGCGGCCGAAGCTTTAATCCAAAAGGGTTTGGCCCGCAAACAAGCCACCCTGGGCAAACCTCGCGTTGGCCCCAAACTGGAACGGATGGTGGAACTGCTCATTCCCCCCGACGAGGTTGAGGCCGTGCTGCCCACCCTCGGCCACGCCTCAAAACAAGCCGATCTCTTGCTTTACCTGGCCAACCTGGATGATCCCCTGCCTGCGCTGGCCGACGTGTTGGCTCAGACAGACTGTTCCTCCAAAGAGCAGGTCAAATTATTGACCGAACCAAGTTGGGTAGAAATTATCCCTGCTCAAACGCGGTTAGCCATTTCCCCTCATCAAAAAGACATTATCAAAGCCGCGCTTTTTTCTCAATATAAAAAAACTGGCACCAAAAATTTATCGGGGGGTGAGACCGAACCACCTAAACTCAATACTCTCATTAAATCTAAGACCGGACAACAGATCATACGTTATCTGAGTGTCCAAAAGCAACCGGCGTTGATTGATGAGGTTATAACTGCCACTAAAGCTAATCGAAATCATATCTACACCCTTTTGAAAAAAGGCTTGATCATTCGTTTTGACGAACCGGAACGCATTGCCCTGACCCTGCCCGTTGAGCAACTCACCGAGGCCATTGTCCAATTGCGCGGCGCGCAAAAACATGCCGCCGTGCTGCGCCTGCTGGCCGAAGAGGACGGCCCGGTCTGGATTGGCTGGGTCTATGCCCAAACCGATGCCACCTTGCCCACCCTGCGCGACCTGGCCAAAGCCGGCCTCATCAGTCTGGACGAAGCTCGCCGTTGGCGCGACCCCCTGGCCGGGCGCAGTTTCACCCTGGACGCCCCACCCAAACTGACCGCCGAACAGCAAACCGTGTGGCAGGAAATCACCCGCTGCTGGCAGCCGGATTTTACCGACCACCGCCCCGTTCTGCTGCACGGCGTGACCGGCTCCGGCAAAACCGAAATTTACCTGCAGGCCATGTCCGCCGCTCTAAAAGCTGGTCAAGGAATCATCATGCTGGTGCCGGAAATCACCCTGGCCACCCAAACAGTAGAACGGGTCTCGGCCCGCTTTCCGGGCAAAGTGGCCGTATGGCATTCCGCCCTATCGCCGGGGGAGCGATACGACACCTGGGAGCGCGTGAGGGCCGGCGAACTGCCGATTGTGGTCGGTCCGCGCTCGGCCCTGTTTGCGCCGGTTAAAAATTTGGGCGTGCTGGTAGTTGACGAGGAACACGAACCGGTCTACAAACAGCGCGATCGCCCGCCCATTTTCCACGCCCGCGAGGCCGCCCTTGAACTGGGCCGGTTGAGCCAGGCCCTGGTGATCATGGGCAGCGCCACCCCCGATATCGTTACGTATCGCCGGGCCGAACGCGGCGAGTACAAACTATTAACCCTGCCCACGCGCATCCTGGCCCACACCAAACACCTGGCCGTGCAGCAGGCGTTGATCAAACGCCGAAAGACGGCAGGCGGCAGAATGAAACCGATGGAACCGGCAACAGCCGATGGCCAGCCGGCGGATTTTGTGGCGCTGCCCCTCCCGGAGGTCCGGGTGGTTGATCTGCGCGACGAATTGAAAGCGGGCAATCGCACCATCTTCAGCCGGGCGCTGCAAGACGGCATCCGGGAAACGCTCGGCCGCGGCGAACAGATCATTCTGTTCTTGAACCGGCGCGGCGCAGCCAGTTTTGTCATCTGCCGCGATTGCGGTTACGTGATGGCCTGCCCCCACTGCGAAAACACCCTCACCTACCACACCAGCGGCGAATTGATGGTGTGCCATTACTGCGGCTATCGCGCCCGTCCCGCCCAGGTTTGCCCGGAATGTCAGAGTGAACGCATCCGTTACTTTGGCCTGGGCACGCAGCGCGTGGAAGAAACGGTCAAAAAGATGTTTCCCCAGGCCCAAACTATTCGCTGGGATTGGGACACCACCCGCCAAAAAGGCAGCCACGATGTTTTTTTGCGCCACTTTATGGCCGGGCAGGCCAACGTGATGGTGGGCACGCAAATGGTGGCTAAAGGGCTGGACCTGCCCCTGGTTACGCTGGTTGGCGTTATCTCCGCCGACACCGCCCTCTACCTGCCCGACTTCCGCGCCGCCGAGCGTAGCTTTCAATTATTAATGCAAGTGGCGGGCCGGGCCGGGCGCAGTCCCCTGGGCGGCCGGGTCATCGTCCAAACCTACAATCCCGACCAGGTGGCCATCGAAGCCGCGGCCAATCACGATTACGAAGGCTTCTACCACACCGAACTGGCCTTCCGGCGCGAGCAAACCTACCCGCCCTTCAAACGCCTGGCCCTGCTGCTCTACAGCGGCCCCGGCCCGGAACGCAGCGCCGCCGAGGCTCAAAAATTGGCCGACCGGCTACGGCTGTACATCGAACGGCAGGGGCTGCCCGCGGTTGAGATCATTGGCCCCACGCCCGCTTACGTGCGCCGGGTGCGCAATCAATACCGCTGGCACATTCTGCTCCGCGCCCAGGACCCGGCCGCAATTCTGCGCCCGCTGACGCCCCTGCCCCAGGGTTGGCGGGTTGATATTGACCCGGTAACGTTACTATAAATCTATCAAAAAAGGACAAATTCATGAACAAAACCCTCCTATTCATTAGCTTAATTTTACTGCTCACCATAACCGCTTGCGGCCAAACATCCACTCCCCCCCCACCCACCAACACGCCAATTCCTGTCGACACGCCAACCTTCACCACAGAACCGCCCTCGCCAACGCCCGAACCGCCCACCTCTACCCCGGAGCCGCCTACGTCTACTCCCACGCCGCCTCCCTCCATAGATGAGTTGGCCCAACAACTTATGGCCCAAATTTACCCGGATGGGCCGCTGGCACCTGACAGCTTTGGCATTGAGGGGGTCAAGGTTCTGCCCCTGACCGTGGGCGAGGGGCAACAACCGTTGTGGGCCGCCTTCAGTTACGGGTTGCGTAACTTTGAAAAAGAGCAAATGCAATTTGTGGCCATTTATGCTTATGACAACGGCCAGTGGCAAGAACTCAGCCAGGTGGAAATGGACGATGCCGACTACGTGGGTGAAGACACGGTGCAGCAGGTAAGATTAGAACCGGAGAACATCTGGCTGGAGTTACAGGCAGGGGTCGGGGCGCACAGCGGCACGTACCATTTATTCAAATTTGATAGCCAAGACCTGCAAATTGCCCTGAGCGGTTTTAGCTCCAGCCCCGGCGCGGGCCAAACCGCCGATGTAAACAACGATGGCACCCTGGAAGTGGTCCTTAATACCACCGACCCCTACGTTTTCTGTTACGCCTGCGGGGTGTGGCTGCCCGGTTTCCAGGTGTGGCAGTGGGATGGCGAGCAACTGGTTGAAGTCACTCTGACCCCGCTGCCCGACTCCGCTCCCGCCGACCTGCGCGAAGCCAACAACAGCGCCGTCACCCTGGCCGAAGCCGGGTTGTGGAAAGACGCCCAGGCCGCCATTGACCAGGCTGTAGCCATTGACGCCTCAAACAAAACCGTGGTCTGGAACAACATCCTCATCAGCATGCAAACCGAAGACCTAATTGAGCAAATTAACATCGGAGCCTATCCCCTTTTGAGCCACGTATTTTATGGCGATTACGCCGCCGCGCTTGACTTGATGCGGCCCTATCCGGTTGAAGAACTTTTTGGCCCAATGTCGCCGCTGGTGGTGGAAACCCCGGCCCAAGGCTGGGAAGACACTCTGCGCGACCGGATCGTTGGCCGGGCTACCGCCGCCCTGGAGGTTCAACCCGATTTGGCCGCCGCTTACTTTTTGCAAGCCTGGGCCAATTACCTGGTTGACCCGCATGACCCGCAGATTTTGGCCGACCTACAAAAAGCCGCCGTCCTTGATCCCTCTGAGCCACCTTTTGCCGACAGTCTGGCCTATTTGAGTCAATAACCGGAAATCCTAAAGGTTTTTGAAACCCTTAGAGTCTGTACGATTTTGGAGCTAGGCCCAAGGTATAATTGAAAATCTCTCGATTTTATGTTATGATAGATTAGGATGGGTTTATCTCTATTCAGCCCATTCTACCTGATAGCTCTTTAACAACTCATCCAAATAGGTGAAGCATTGTGACCCACCAATGTTCTTTTGGCGATGCCGTTCAATACGCGGGCAGCCCAAAAGGTGCTGCTTTGCCTGTTTGGGATTCAATTCAATATCAATAATGGAGCCGGCCCGTTACGGGTTTGGCTCTTTTTGTTTCCGGCCAAAAGAAAGGGGAAAGGAATTATGAACACGCAAAAAAATGTTTATTGGATCGTCGGCAAAATCATTATTTTGACTTGTCTGGTTTTGGTTTGGGCTACATCATCGGAATCATCCCCCCCCCTGGCCCTGGCGCAGCCGGCTGCGTCGGCCCTGTTCATTGAAAATGTGGGCCAGTTTTCCGGCGATGAGCAGTCTCGCTTTCAGGCCAGCATGGGGCAAATGAACCTCCGCCTCACGGATGACGCCCTGTGGCTGACCGTGCTGGAAGACCCCAATCCTATGGCCGAGATAGAGGCCATCACGGCCCAATCAACGGCCCAAAACGAACCGCGCCAGGGAGTCAATCTTAAGCTCACTTTTATGGAAGCCAATCCCCACCCCCGCCTGGAACCTTTCAACCGGCAAAATACGCGCGTTTCCTATTTCCTGGGCAATAACCCGGCCCAGTGGCAGGCCGACGTGCCGGTGTGGGGCGGCGTGCGCTACATAGACCTTTACCCCGGCCTTGATTGGGAAGTGACCGGCGAAAACGGCCGGTTGGTGCAGCGCCTTATTGTGCGTCAGGACGATCTGGATAATCCTGAAAATCTTGACGCGCTGCTCCAACAGATCCGTTTAGAAGTTGCCGGGGCCAACCACATCGCCGTGGACAACCAGGGCCTGCTGCACCTGGACACTGCCGTGGGAGAAGTCGCGCTGCCTCTCTTAGAAGTTGTCACCGCCGACGAGCAGGCCGTGGACACCTCAACTATCAAACCCATAGTAGAAGACAACAAAATTGTGGCCCCTTACCTGACCACCGTAAAAATCATCATTAGCGGCCAGCCAGCCTTGAGCATTGCCGGGGCCACCGACCTGCAATACAGCACCTTTTTGGGCGGAGAGGGGCTGCTAGAATCGGGGCTGGGGCTGGCCGTTGACGCCGATGGTTACGCCTATATCACCGGCCAGGCCTACCCCGGTTTTCCCTTCACCCCCGGCGCGTTTGACGCCACCGTTGAGGGCGACGAAACCGACGGTTACGTGGTCAAACTGACACCCGACGGCACTGGCCTGGTTTACGCCACTTTCATCGGCGGCAACAACTTTGAATACAGCCGGGGCCTTGAGGTGGACGCAGCCGGCTATGTGTACCTTACCGGAAACACGGCTTCAACCGACTTCCCTACCACCCCCGGCGTTGTTGACAATATGATGGAAGGCAGCGCCGAAGCTTTTATTGCCAAACTCAACCCCACCGGCACGGCCCTGGTCTACTCTACCCTGCTCGGCGGCAGCGACGGCGATTTTGGCTGGGATTTGGATGTTGACGAAGCCGGATACGTTTACGCCTCCGGCTCCACTTTTTCTGATGACTTTCCGGTAACGCCAGGCGTTTTGGACCGGGTCAATGAACTGAATGAAGCCTACGCGGTTAAGTTGAATCCCGACGCCACCGAATTAATTTACGCCACCTTTTTGGGCGGCGCCAACGGCGACTACGGCTACGATATTGCTGTAGACGAACAAGGATACGCCTATGTGACCGGCTGGACCGTTTCACCCGACTTTCCTGTAACCGAGGGCGCGTTTGACACCACCTACGAAGGGAGCGATGGTTACGTGGCCAAACTAAACCTTGATGCCTCAGACCTGGTATACGCCACCTTTATCGGCGGCAGCATGTCAGACTACGTGTACGCCCTTGACCTGGATAGCTTGGGTAATGCCTACCTCTCCGGCCATACGGCCTCGCCCGACTTTCCCGTAACCGAGGGCGTGTTTGACGATGCTTGCACCGAATGTGGCCCCAGCCCCACCTACTCCGACGCTTTTGTGGCCAAACTCAACCCCGCCGGCAATGCCCTGATTTACGCCAGTTACCTGGGCGGCAGCAGCTACGATTACGGCTTTCACCTGGCCGTCAGCCGGGCCGGCAGCGTTTATGTGACCGGCTACACCTACTCTACGGATTTTCCCACCACGCCCAACGCTTTTGATACCGTGTGCGAAAGTTGCGACGAGTCGCCCGCCCGCTCTGATGCTTTTGTGAGCCGCATCAACTCCAACGGCTCGACCCTGACCTACAGCACCTTTTTGGGCGGCAGCGATGGCGGCGACCGGGCCGAAGGATTGGCCATAGACCAGGCCGGCCATGTGTACGTGGCCGGAACAGCCGGTTCGCCCCAGTTCCCCATCACCGAAGGGGCGTTTGATTCGGTGCTGGAAGGCATGGACGCGTTTGTGGCCAAACTGGCTACCGGCAGCGACGAACCGGAACCCGAACCCACCCCCACGCCCACGCCAGAACCCTCGCCCGTGCCGGCCCACGATTGCGGTCCCGCTCATCTGGGCGACATCACCGTGGGCGACACCCCGCGCGGCGTGGCCGTGGACCCCAGCCGCAACCGGGTTTACGTGGCTAACTTTGGCGGCAACAGCGTTTCGGTGATAAACAGCAACACCAACACGGTGCTGCAAACCATCACCGGCATCACCTCGGCCAACGGCCTGGCCTACGATGCCACCAACAACATCATCTGGGTCAGTAATTACGAACTTGATCTGTTGACCCCCATCCAGGCCAACCAGGAGGCCACCGGTTTTAACGTGCTATCTTCTATTCAGGTTGGCCAGGGGCCGTGGGGCGTGGCTTACAATTCCACCAATAACCGGGTATACGTGGCCAACAGCCAGGACAACTCGGTGACGGTGGTAGATGCCGCAACGCTATCGGTGACCGCTACCCTCACCGATACGCTGCTTCAACCGCGCCATTTGGCCGTAAATCCCAACACCGGAAAAGTTTACGTGGCCAACTTTGGCGACAATTGGGTGACCGTTATTGAGGGCGACACGGTGAGCAAAAAAGTGTCTCTGTGGGACAGCGGCCGGCCCTACGGCATTGCCATTGACGAAACCCGAGACATAGTTTACGTGGCTACGGTGCACACCAACCGGATTGTGCCCATCAGTTGGCTGCACGGACAGCCCGACCAATTTCTGGGATGGGCTTCTTTCCAACGCGGCTTCAATCGCTACCGCCCTCTCCCCCTTCGGGCGATTGCGGTTAACCCCAACCTCGGCTCCTGGTTTGACGGCGGGCACGTGTGGGCTACCACCACCACCGGCGACGGTAGCGAGGCCAACCAGGCTTTACTGATTCCTAAAGGTTGGGCCGGGTACTTCCACGTTCCCTACCCCTCCAATGTTGGAGCCGGGCCAACCGAAGGCATTGCCGTGGACCGGACCACCAACCGTGTTTACGTTTCCAGCGGCACAACGCCGGGAATTATCACCATCATCGGCGATCATACCAACCCTTGCTGGGGCGTTCAACCGGCGGCTCAACCAGACCACAGCGACCAAATCAATATTGATATTTTCTCAATGGAGGATTTAGCCCGGAGTGATGTAACCGACGACCGCCAGGTTGACATCTTTGACCTGACCTTCATCGCCTCCCGGTATAACGGCGATGACGCCACTGCCGACCTCAATGAGGACAACGTGGTAGACATCTTTGACCTGACCTTTGTCGCCAGCCATTACGGCCAACGTCATCCTGAGCTTGAGCAGGAATGAGAATAAAAAGCGGATTAACCCAAGAGGAGGTTAAACAAATGAATAGACGTAGTTTTTATTGGCAGTTTAGTAAACTGGTAATTGTGGCCACGTTAGTGATCCTCGTGATCGGTTGGAGCCAGGCCGGCCGGTTGGCCTGGGCGCAGGAACCTGACTCGGCGCACGAAGAAATTGCCACTCCGGTAGCGCCGGTCTCGCCGCTGGCCACGCCGGAGCCAACCACCAAAACGGGTGACCAGGCAATTGACCAACACCCCACCGCCGCGCCGGTGGATGTCGGCCTGATCCTGGAGCCGGAGGTGACGCCGGAACCAACTACTGAAACCGAACCCACCACCGCACCGCCGGACACAGACATCATCATTGATCCGCCCAGCGCAGCGGAGTTAGGCGAGCCGGTCAAGGATGAGCATGCGGTAGCCCGGGACGATATAACCGATGAGGAAAATCAACCCATTGATATTTTTGATCTTGCCTTTGTCGCCGCCCGCTACGGCACAGACGACCCAACTGCCGACATCAACTTTGACGGCGCCGTAGACATTTTTGATTTGGCCATCCTGGCCAGCAACTACGGCCAGCTTGAACCGGCGGCAGGCGCAATCGTAGTCACCCCCACCCCGCTGCCCGAAGTTGAAGTTAGCGGCGTGGAGTTTGGAGCTTTTGACCTGCCCGTTGAAGCGAACGAGTTTGAGGCCGAGGCACAGTATTACCAATACCGACCGCTCCGGGTGGGGGTCAGCCTTAATTACCTAAAAATATATGACGCGACAGATTCAACCTCCGCCCCCGACCCTTATGCGATGGTGTCGGTAAGCCAGGTTCCAGTTCGTACGTCTACGGCCTATGATAGCTACGAAATCTGGCCCTACTGGCGGTTGGGGTGGTGGCGATACGCCTATTTTCCCTGGGCGTCACGGTACTCTTCCGCTGCCAATTCCTATTACTTGCCCATCAACATCGAAATCCGGGACGACGACGGGTACGTTTGTTATGGCTACTATGGCTGCCGTTACCAATACCAATCTATTGATGTGAGTCCGCCCCGTTACAGTTACAGCAAAAGATTAACCCTTTATCCGGCAAGTTGTATGCTGACGGATGAAGCCGGAACCCGCACTTACGGCACATGGTTCAACAGCAACCACTGCCGGGTGTACCTGCAATCTTGGGGCAGCGAGTGGCCCAGGGGTTACATGAGTTATTATGTTGATGCTGTGTGGGAGTAACCAGCCAACAGTTTATTGCCAACCAATGAAAAACTCAGCAAAAGGCCGGTCTGGTAAACCGGCCTTTTTGTGACTCGCCGGGCCGTAAACGCCCGCACACCACCCGGCCCATATTGGAGCGATTGCCGACAACGTGCTACAATAGGCCCCATCATCAATATTGCCTTAAGGTCAAATATGCGCTCATCCAAATTTTGGTACACCTTGCTCATTTTTCTGCTGGCGCTTATCGTGGCCCGTTTTGCTGTGGTTGGTTTGCCCAAAATACTGTTCAATCATCTCTCCAGCGACGGCGATGAAAGCGCCTACCTGGCCCTGGGCCTGGCTTTGCGCGAGTCTGGTGTTCTCAGCGACGGCACTCGCCCCCCGCTGTACGCCCTCCAACTCGCCCCTTTTGCCAAGCGGGAGTGGAGTTATTTTACCACGGCTAAACTGGTCACCCTGGGCACCGGCGCGCTGGCGGTGCTGGCGGTTTTTGCCGCCGGAGCAAGCCTTTTTGGCTGGCGGGCAGGGCTGCTGGCCGCTTTTCTGCTGGCCGCCAATAAAGAGTTTCATATCCGCGCCGCCACCGTTTATGCCGACACCCTGTTAGCCTTGATCATGGTAGGGGCCTGGTATTTTTTGATCAAAAGCCTGGCCAGGTGGAAATATTGTTTACTGGCCGGCCTCTTTGTTGGCCTGGCTTTTCTCACCAAGGGTTCGGCCCCGGTTCTCTTGGCGGCCTGGGGCTTGACCGCGCTCCTATATTACCGGCTCAAGGTCATCCGCCATTTTGAACTGCTGCTGGTGCCGTTGGTCTTTATCATTGTCTCCCTGCCGCTGTTGATTTATAATGCCAACGAGTTTGGCAGCCCCACCTACAATTTTGCCACCCAACACATTATGTGGATGGACCAACTGGAACAGATCAACACCGAAGACCCGGCGGATTTACCCACTTTTTCCACCTACATGGACACGCACACCCCTGCCGACATACTGGCGCGTATCCAAAAAGGATTAAGGCGACTCAACCCGGTTGTGGCCCACAGCCTCATTCCAGGCCGAACTTTTAAGCCGCCCTGGCTGGGGCCGGTTTTAGGGGCCTTGGTTATCGGCCTCTTTATTTTCCTCATTGTTTTTCAGCGCCGGGGCCTGCGGGCGTACCTGGCCCGGCGCAAAAACATTCTCTGGTTCACCTTTTTCCTCTGCGCCCTTTTTTATCTCTTTTTCACCTGGTACGTGGCCGGCTCTTCAGCCGAGACCCGTTTTATTGTGCCCTTGTTAGGGCCAATTTACCTGGTTCTGGCCGATGCGGTGGTCAACTTGATGGGGGGAGTAGAACGCCACTTAACCTCATCAAAAATCACGGCCAACCGGCGATCTTTGAGTAAAACCAGACTCTACCGGCTGGTCCTGGCCCTGATCATCGGAGGAGGGACGTGGTGGCTGATTGACACGTTCCGGGTTGAGGCCTGGGCCTTGACCGTTAATCCCTACGAATCCGACCGCAGCCACAACGCCGAGGAGGAAGAAATTGTGCAGTGGCTCTCGACGGATCGGCCTGCCGGTAAGACCCTGGTGACATTTGGGCCGAGTAAGTCGTTGCCTTTGTGGAAATTCCCGGCCCATTTTACCTTTGAACGGCTGCCGGTTGAGGTGGATAGCTGGCCCGCTATGGAAGGTTACGTGCAGGCCCGCCGGCCGGATTACCTTATTGTTGACGACGATACGGCTCGTCGCCGCCGCCAGGCCCTGGCCGGTTATTTTCAACGCGATAATGAATTGATCGTGTTTGAACAGCTTCCCCCCAATTGGGCGTTGGATTTGGCGTACCCCGGCTTGCCCTGCAAATGGTGCATTTTTTCGCCGGTGAGGGAAGTGGAGCCGTTGGCCGCGCTGGAGGGGGGTCTTGAACTGGTGGGCTACGAAGTTATAAGTCCCCCAAACAACCCAGCTTCCCGGCGGGTCATCCTCGCCTGGCGCGCCCAGAAAACCCCGGCCGTAGATTACACTGTTTTTGTGCACCTAACCGCGCCGGATGGTTTTGTCAAGGCCCAGCAGGATCAGCAGCCTTTTGGCGGGACGCTGCCCACCTCGCGCTGGCGTCCCAACGAGGTGCTGGCGGACCGCTATGACCTTACGCTGGAAGCCGGCGTTACCCCCGGCCAGTATTTGCTATTGACCGGTATGTACAACCCGGCCACCAGCGAGCGGCTGAAAGTAATTGACGGGCCATCTGGGCCGGTTCCTGATAGTGTGTTGCTGGGCACCTTAGAAATTGCGGGTGATTGACAGCCATCCTCTCATCGCCGGACCCGGTACCAAATCACCACCTGGATACCGTAAGTCACCGTAAAAATAATCAGGCCAATAATCAGCAACCATAATATCCGACGGGGGGTCATAACGGTGCTGAAGGTGACGGGGGGCACCGGAGTCAATTCGGGTACAGCGGCTTCTCCTTCGTCCGGCGCTGAGACCCCAACGTCTGGGTCTGGCAGCACAGCAACTGCGGCTGGCGCCTCGGTCGTTGCTGCCGGAGAAACTTCCTCACTCGTGGCCTCGCCAATTACAGGCGTGGAGGTTGCGACTGGCGATTCTCCGGCTGCGCTTTGTTCAAGAACGGCAGTGGAAGTCAAGGTGGGGGGCGGCAAAGGGGTAGGGGTGGGAACGGGCGTATCTGTTGGGGCCGGTGGGGTAGGCGTTGGCGTGGAGGTCAATACCGGCAGCAGCGGGGCGCGCTGGTCCGGCGAACCGGTTTCCACAAGCAAACGGGGCGCGCCGCCGATAAAACAGTCGGGTTTGTTGCTGCATAACGCGCCGGGTAAAGGGATGGTATAGGCATTGCCATTGGCTGCCAGGGGCTGTTGGTTGCCGCGCTCGTCAACCAGCAAGGCTTGAGGGGCAATGGCGTTGAGGGTGAAAATGGTGGGGGCGGTGGCCATGTTCCACAGCACCGTAGTGGTTTGACCGCCGCGATCTAGCGTGACAATGTAAACGCTGCCTTCTTGCAACCAGCTTGTATTTTGCACTCCGGCAAAATAGGTAGTGACCACCTGGAAGGCCTGAAAAGCCGGGCGGCGAGAGTTATCGCTACGCAACAGGCCATAAGGCGTTTCGTCGCGCTCGTTGCACATTTTAAAAAAAGCGGTTCGCTCCGCGCCGCCGGCTAGGGCCAGGGCAAAAGCCTGAATCACAAATGCGCTTTGTTCCTCTAGTGTCACCTTAAAAGGTCCCGGTATGGCCACCGGCTCAATGTAATCTTCAGAGGGAGGCGCGTTGGTTTCGGTGATCCAGATGGGCTTTTGCCCCAGGCCGTAGGAGTCAAGAATACTGCGCACATCGGTGATGACATCCAGGATTTGGCGCGGCGAGTAGTAAACGTGATAGCCGACGGCATCAAAATAGTAATTTTCGTTGGCCGCCTGCGGGTCGGTGATAATCACGTCTAACAGGCGGGCCAGGTATTGTTTTTGGCCCCGGTTGAAATCCCAGGTGTAGGTCAACCCGGCCAGGTGGACTTGCATTTGTGGATCAACGGCCTTGATTTTGAGATAAGCTTCTTTGAGCAGGCGATAATACTCTTCTTCGCTCCCGTCCCAGGTATGGCCGGCAGAAGCGGGATCGGTAATATCAGGCTGGTGCCACACCACCCAATGCCGGATCCGCCCCTGGTACTGGGTGGCAATTTTAAACACAAAATCGCCCCACGCTTCAAGCGGTGGCACAGCGGTTGACACGGCCCGGTCGGTGGCCCAAGTGGGCGTGCCAATCAATACGGCCACCACTTCCCGGCCGGCGGCAATTTCGGCGTCCAGGAAAGTGTCGGGCACGTTGCTTGGTTTCCAGTCAAAGGAGCCGGCGGGTTGAACCACATCCCAGCGGAAGAAAACGCGCGTCCAGCCCGCGCCGGCGGCGTTGGCCTCCTGAGTATTGACAAAACTGTCAACCACACCAAAACGAGGGTCAAAGGGGGTAGGCGCAGCAGGGGAAGACGGTTCTTGGGCCACGGCAGCAGGCGCAAACAGGGTCAAGGTTATTAGCCAGAGCAGGCCAATCAGTTTTGCGGAACGGTCGAGGTTTCCTGTCGTCATACCAGAAAGTTTACATAAAAAATGGAGTTTTGTAAAGTCAGGCCAGGTTGACCCGCTTGAACAGCCACAACGCGCCGCCACTCACCCAAAAAAATGACGGCATTAAAAAAGCCGTCCAGGACAGGATTGTGGACGGCTTGAATAGAAATAATGAGCTGGTTGCCCCACTCCCAGATTGGCGCCATAGGCGTAAACGATTCTCCTGTTCAAGTCTGCCTGGAGCACAAGCTGCCGCCTACTTTAGCCCGACAACAGGATAAATTGCCGGAAGTAGCCAAAGTAAACTGATACCGGGCAAACGCTGGCTATGTTTACCCCTGAGAAAGCGCCTGCTGGGGCGAGCCGATGCGACCGGCCAGATAATCTCTAACCACGCTCACCAATTCAACCGGATCATAAGGTTTGGCAATAAATTCCAGCGCCCCAGCACTTCTGGCCCGCTTCCGGTTGTCGCCGGTAGACCAGGCCGAAAGAACAATAATGGGAATATGGCTGGTTTCGGGGTCGGATTTTAATGCCTCCATCACGCCATGGCCATCCAGTTTGGGCATAAACAGGTCCAGCAAAACCAGATCGGGGTGTTGATGCTGGATCTTCTGCAAAGCTTCCTGGCCGTTGGTGGCTTCAACAAGGGTGATGTCGGTGTCTTTTAGGATGACGCGCATCATTTCTCGGTGTTCAACGTCATCTTCGGCGTAGAGAATGGTGGGCATTGATCCTGGCTCCTGTGAAAAATATTTTAAAAGTTCAGGTGAATGAGAAGTTTTCCCCGGAATATTGCAAAGATTATCCAGCTAAACTTCTTATCGTTAGCTTACCACAAATTTTTTAATATAAGCATTACAATCCGGTTACAATTTGTCATTCTGACCAACGACCAATGGCCAGGTTTCGTCGTCCGTCGTTCGTCGTTGGTCCTTCGTCCTTCGTCGTTTTTCCTTAGGGATTGCCGGTCCGCCAAACATAGCGCATTTTGCGTTCAATAGAATTTGTGATATAGTATTGTTTTGCCAAATGGAGCCACTGACCGGCTCCATTCTTTCTGCTCCTGGCAAAGACTAGGGGCTAAATCCGTAGAAAGGAGGTAAACTGGCATGCGAGACTATGAGCTTGCGTTCATCATCAAGCCCACGATCGAGGGTGAAGACGTCACGGGTGTCGTTGATCAGGTCACCAAGTTTGTCGGCACGGTCAACGGAGAAGTGACGTCTGTTGATGTATGGGGCCGAAGAAATTTGGCCTATGCCATCAACAATTATCGGGAAGGCACTTACGTGTTGTTCCAGGCCAAAATTCCCCCAGCCTCAATCATAGAATTAGAGCGCGAACTAAAATTGTCAGAGGACATTATCCGGTATCTGCTGGTTAAAGTTGAAAGTTAATTTCTGATTTGGTCTTAGATAGAGAGGCTAATAAAATGTCAAGAGGATTGAACAAAGTAATGGTTATCGGTAATATCGGGCGAGACCCCGAAATGCGGTACACGCCCTCTGGCAAGCCGGTTACATCATTTAGCCTGGCCTCCAGCCGCACCTGGACGGCCCCCGATGGAGAACGGCGGGAGGAAACGGAGTGGTTTAATGTTGTAGCCTGGGGAAATCTGGCTGAAATTTGCAATCAAATTCTGTCTAAAAGCCAACAGGTTTACGTGGAAGGGAGATTGCAAACGCGCAGTTGGGAAGATGAAAACGGTCAACGGCACTTTCGTACGGAAGTTGTGGCCAATGAAATGATTATCCTGGGGCCCAGAAATAAAGACCAGCAGGATAAAGCTGAGAATGATGGTTATGGCGACAAAGACCTGGCCTTTGATTTTGTTGACCATTTAGATTTTGAAAAATAGATAGGAAAACAGCTATGGCTGAAGAACTTGAAACCAACAATGAAATTGAAGAAATTGAAGACGACATTGACGAGGGCGACGAGAAGGACGAACCGGCGCGCCGTAAGCCCCCACAGAGGCAGCAACAACAACGACGATCCCGGTATAACCGGCAACAACGGGATCGGGACACCTCCGACGATTACAAACGACCGATGGGCCGTTTTCAGCCGCGCCGTAAAGTCTGCACTTTTTGCGTAGACAAGGTGAAAGTGATTGATTGGAAAAACATTGACACCTTACGCCGCTTTATGAACAGCAATGGCAGTATTCGCGCTCGTCGCAAAACCGGCACGTGCGCCAAACATCAACGCCAGTTGGCCACGGCCATCAAACGGGCGCGGCACCTGGCCCTGGCCCCGTTCACCGACGAACACCATCGCCTGTACGGCAAAAATTAGAAACAACTTTACTGACGCTTTTTTGCTGCGGGCGACCCAGCTGGGTCGCTCGCCTCATTCTTTCTCAAACAATTATCGAGGAGATTTATGACCAAACGCGAAGTTCAGCCCGGTAGAGCGCCCACCCGTAAACAATTAGCCCTTTCCCGTAAAGAACAAAAACAACTGCGCCTTATTTATACTGGTTTGGGCATAGTAGCGGTCCTGGTGGCCATTGTTTTGGGCTTTGGCCTTTTGCAAACATTTGTCCTTGAGCCTAATTCGCCGGTGGCTACGGTAAACGGCGTAGAAATTTCTACGCGTAATTACCAAACCAGGGTAAAGTATGAGCGCTTTATGCTCGATCAGCAGCTCCAACAGCTTTTGACCCAACGGCAAGAATTAATCCAGTCCGGCGACACCCAATTGGCCGAATTGTTGATGGGTCAAATTGAGCAACGAGCCAGCCAGCTTCAACAGCAACGTTTCCTTGTTGACCGCGATACGCTTGAGGTGATGATAGAGGACGAATTGATAGAAACCGAAGCCGCCCAACGAGGGATCACCGCTTCTGAAGCAGAAGTCACCGAAGCCATCAATCGTTTCCTGGCCAGACAATCAGGCGGACTGACAACCGCGGCGGCCTCGGAAACCAGAACGGCCCGGGTGGAGGCCTCGGCCACAGCCGCCCTGTGGACGCCCACACCCACTTTTACCCCTTCGCCCACCCTCACCGTCACCGAGGAAATCACACCGACGGCCACCCCCGTGGATACACCCACCTCGGCTCCCACCCCCACCCTGAACGTGATTGATGAAAACAGCCTGAGCACGCAGTACACAAACTGGCTGAATATATTGGCCGAAAACGCCGGGGTTGATGAAGCTACCTATCGGCACATTATGGAGATGATGATATTCCGAGAAAAGCTGCAAGAAGCCATAGGCAGCGAAGTTCCCAAATTGGCCGAGCAAGCCCATGCCCGCCACATCTTGGTTGAAACCGAAGAAGAAGCCCAGGCAGTGATCAACCGCCTCCAGGCCGGCGAAGATTTTGCCGACCTGGCCGGCGAATTATCTCAAGACCCAGGCAGCGCCATGTCCGGAGGCGATTTAGGCTTTGTGCCGCGCGGACGGTTTGTATCTCCAATTGATGAAGCTATTTTCACCCTGCCCATTGGTGAAATTAGCGAGCCAATTGAAACCCAATTTGGCTGGCACGTGCTGGAAGTATTGGCCCGCGAAACCCGCGAATTATCTCCGGCTGATTATCGTTTGAGCCAGCAACTGGCCTACAGCGAGTGGTTAAGCGAATTACGCGCAAACGCAACCATTGAGGATTTCTGGACAACGGACAAAGCGCCTGCTGACCCTGTGCTTGAGCAGCAACGGTCTCAATAATTTTCGCAAGCCCTCAGGCCTTAACCTCTTAAAAATAAAAGACTTGCCCAAGGAGCAAAAAGTTTAACGATTTGGGAAATTAGAAATTGCCAACTCATCAATCCTCACGCCAAATTCCTCATATTTTATTTCTCATTTCTCACTCGACTTTTGCAGGAGAATAGGAAAGGGAAAAAAGGGATAAAAAAGGGGCAAAATAGTTGGGATTGAAGGG